>NZ_JBOFRG010000350.1:0-17540 GCF_051650885.1 Clostridium sp. | reverse complement strand
GCTTGTTAAAGTGCGTCAATTTTTAATAATTTTACAAATTTAAATACATCTAAAAATTTAAAATGTAAATTATAAATATTATTTAGAAAAAGGGCTATCGCTAACGGATTTTATTTCCGCTAAAGCGACAGCCCCTTTTCTATTATAATTTTTTTATTTCTTCAAATAATTCTAGTGCCGCATCTCTTGGTCCTGTTTTTTCTTGGCCTTCTACTCCTAGACAAGTTTTTATTTGCCCAACTTTTACAGTTCCTTTAAACATTGCATTAAAGAATTCATCTATTAAAATATCTGTTTCTTTTTCTTTTTGTGCTGGTCCAAATGGATTTGCGAAATAACTTTCTACTAATCCTTTTTCACTTGTTGTTCCTTTTGCCATTCTAGCTCCAGCTCTAAATACTTTTATAGCTTCTTTTGGATTTTGGAAATACTCAATTGATGTATCTCCTTCTTTTACTTCTGTATAGTTGTTTGCATAGTAGAAGAAATCTACTTCATATCCTCTAACAACTTCTTTATATGGTGCAACTGGAAGAACTAATCTTGCATTTATTTTATCTGGATTCATAAAGATACTTCTATCCATTTCTTTAAATGCATATCCTTGATCTAAGTCATCTAATCTTACGAATGCTCCTATCTCAGTTCCATATCCTATAATTTTTCCATCTTCTAATTTAAATGTTCCCATATCATCAAAAAGAATCTTCATATCTGAGATATAATCTTCACTTAAAGTTCTAAATGCTTCTAAACTTTCTGATTTACCAGCACCACTATCTCCCATAATTACTACATTTGCTGATTTACCATCTTTCAACGTAATATTAACCATAGCTCCATGTATTGGTAAATGTCCTTTTTGTATCATTTTAAGGTTATGAAGTGTTAATGTCATTTTCTTTAAGTATCCAAAGTAATCAACATTTTCTGAGTGATTAACATATCCTAACATGATGTCATTTTTCTCATCATTGTAGAATACTGTTTTATCATCTCCTTCTTCATCCTTTGCCCCAAATACATATATAATATCAGGTTTAACACCTCTACACTCATCTTTTCTAGCCATTTCAAAAAGGTTAGATAATGTAATACCATGAGCCATGTAATCTCTATGGAAATATACATATGCTAAAAGTTCTCCAACCTTTGCAGGGTAACAATACCAGTGATCCTTATTTAATGTAGTATATCTTAATGGATTTTCGAAAGTTTCATTAAACATTCCTGTTCTTGTATTTCTTTTTGGGTAAGTTATAAATGGTGTTTCTAATAAAATACTATCTATAAATGGAATTTGTTCAAGCTTCTCATATCCACTTGGAATTGGCCATAAAATTTCATTTAACATAAGACATGAGTTTCCACCTGCTGGTATTTGTCTAAATACTTTAGGCTTTTTACCTAAAATATTTTTTTCAACCTTTCTATAAAGCTTTAATATAAGCTTTGATAATCCATCATTAGCTTCTATGAAGCTCATAGCCGCAAGTCCTCTTGATCCTTCATCTCCATGAACTACTGTGTATCTTTCAAGTCTTCTCCAGAATAAATAGAACTCTTCTATAAAGATAATTGCATTGTCTTTATCTTCTAGTAATCTTCCATATCTAGTATTTAATTCTTTTATATCATCTATGTTCATAACAGTTAGGTATCTAAATACCTTTATTAAATCTTTTCTTACTTCTACTATATTATCAGTTTCTAATGCTTTTACTACATATTTATAGCTTAAAGTCTTTTTCTTTTCTATTTTCTTTAAGAAGGTATCCGTTACCCTTCTAAATCCTTCGCTTTCAAGTAGTGTTTCAAAATTCGAACAATACTTTGTTGTGAAGTTAATTATTACTTTATCATTACTCATTGAAAAATCTCTTTGCATATGTTAATGCCCCCTTTTGAAATTTTTATTTATACAAAATTGCATTTTTTCTTCTAAATTTACTATTTGAATTCATTATATCACAACTTTTGAAAGTTTGTTAAACATTTTTTTCATTTTTCTAAATTTAAACATTTACATTACATCAAACTACATTTTCCAACATTTTTCATTTTTTATTTCTCTATTTGTTTATTCTAAAAACACAAAAGCAAGCTAATTGTAATTAGCTTGCTTTAATATTTTTCTATTTTTTTATTTCTATAACTTCTTTTTCTTTGTTTCCTTCTAATGAGTTATCAATAGCATTTTTGAATAATTCTTTAGCTGTAGCTACTGAACCAGTTGCTCCTGTAACTCCATCAATTTCAGAACTTTGTGCTGCTACTACTTGCTCTTCAAATTTTACTTCAAAAACTTCTGGGCTAGTTTTAGCTTGCTTCATCATCATTTCATTATATTTTTTATCTTCTCTTTTATTTCCATCTTTTGTGAACTCGTTATATTTAGCTTCAGCTATTTTCCCATCTTTAACAACTATTGTAGCTTTAGCTCCTTTACCTTCTGCATCTGGCTTAGATTCAACTTCGTAAGTTCCATCTTGCATTGTTTTTGCAGCTGGTTCTTGTGGTTTTTCTTCTGGCTTATCTCCACCACATGCTACTAATGACATTGTCATTGCTACTGTACATAAAGCTAATAATAATTTCTTTTTCATAAATCTAAATTCCCCCTTGATTCTTCTTCACTTTGGATTATACAGTAATTTACACCATATCTATTAATATATATTTTCTATACTACATAACTTTTTTTTATTACACTTTCTTATTTTATTCCCTTAAAATTTAAGTATATTTACTTTTAAGGAGAAAACATTTGAAACACATTAAACTATTAAAAAAATTTGATATTTTTATAATCATTTCATTGCTTATCATTTCTTTCACTCCACTAATTTTTTTCAAGGTCTCATCTTCTAATACCTCATCTAAAAAATTTGTTACAGTGAAAGTTAACGGGGTACTTAAAGAACAATTTAATATTAATGAAGATAAAACTTTCAACATTTCCACACCCCATGGAAATAATAAGGTATCTATTTTAGATGGTATTGTTTCTATGTCTGATGCTGATTGTACTGATAAATTATGTGTTAATAGCAAACCAATTTCTAATATTTATCAAAGTATTATTTGCTTGCCACACAGTCTTATTATTGAAATAGAAGGAGAAAATGAAAAATCATCTGATGATATGATTTTTTCACATTAAATATATGATGAAACATAATACTTCAAAACTAGTTTATATGTCCCTAATGATATCTTTATCATTAATACTTTTTACTGTAGAGCGAGCGATTCCTTCACCACTACCAGTACCTGGTGCTAAGCTTGGTCTTTCTAACTTAATTATAATGATATGTATTTATACTTTATCTTCTAAAGATGCTTTTATAGTACTTTCTTTAAAGATTGTTCTTTCTTGCATTTTTGGTGGCGGCTTAAGTACATTTCTTTATAGTTTTACAGGTGGAATCTTAAGTTTTTTATCTGCTACGATTCTAAAGAATTTTTTTAAAGATAAAGTTTCTTTAATTGGAGTTAGTGTATCTAGTGCATTTTTCCATAACCTTGGTCAAATACTTGTAGCTTCAATAATTTTAGAATCTAATTCCATTTTTCTATACCTACCTCTTCTTGGAGTTTTAGGTATTTTAACTGGATTTTTTATTGGCATAGCTTCTAATTTTCTTTTATTTCACTTAAAAAAGCTTAGGCTATACGCCTAAGCTTTTTATATGACTTTTACAATCATATTCTTTTTTAATTTCTTTATTTCTAAGCATCCAATTCATACATATTAAAAAATCTTCTTCTTTAAAATCCTTTTCTTCTTCAAATTCAAAGCTTAAAATTTTATTTCTGTATTTTTCTTCATATCTCATATCTTCATCTAAGAACTTTCTTTTTTCTTCTAATGTCATATTATTATATATTTTTCCTGCTTTTCTTATTCCTTTATGAAATTCTTTTATAGCTATTTTATTTTTTTCATAATAGGAACGTCTAAAGCAATACATTACTAAATTTTCTTTTTCTTCTTTAAGACTCCACACCACTTTTCCAAGGTTTTCATTTTCTATTCTATCTATAAATGGATTTATAGCAATTAATCCATCAATTTTCCCTTTTCTAAGAGCTTCTATTCTTTCAAAGGTGTTATTTATCCATACAATTTCACAATTCGGTAAACAGTCTTTTAAACCTTTTTCTAAAAATAGCCTGAACATTCCTGTTCTATTTACCCCTATTTTTAAGTTTTCATCTGTAATCTTCTTTCCATTTTTCAATACTAGATGTATAGTTCTTGTTAGATTAGATGTAATAACAGAATCTATTCCTTTCTCTAGTGCATAGAAAAAAAATGTTATATCTCCTATCATAAGCTCTGATTTACCACTCGTATATGGATTTTCTCCACAAAATTTAAAATCTTCTATAATATCTAAATTCACTTTTCCTAGCAAGTTTAATTTTTCTCCAAGTATAAATGGAATACTCAACGGATTACTTTTTATTATTGTTATATTCATCTCTTTTCCTTTCTAGTATATATTTATTAAAAATAATATACTCATTGAAATATTAAAACTATAAATTAAAAGTAAGGGCTTCGGTCCCCACATTCTCCCCATTTCTTTAAATGGCTTCTTTATCTTTGAATATTCCTTATACCATTTCTCATAACCAAAATAGTATATAATCATAAGCCCTATTATAAGAATATATCCACTTATATATCCTAATAAATATAAACTTATAAATGCTAGAATCATTAATATTCCTTCTGGAAGTATTATCTTAATTGAATTTTCAAAACCTATAACATGCGGCAATGTAACCCTATGCCCCATATCTTTATTGTAATCAGATGTATTATTTGTTGACATTAAAAATATAGTCATGAATACACCTATAACTGAATATAAAATCACTGCTACATTTACTTCTCCAAGCTGAATATAAGCTGAAACTAAACTACTTATTCCACCAACAAATATTCCTGATACTAACTCTCCAACTGGATAAACAATGTATGGCTTTGGTCCTAATGAATAACATATTGCCATTAATGCACTAACCATACCTATAATTAAAATCATTATATCTTTTGTTATAAATACTATTAATAATCCTGCGCCACTTCCAATTATAAAAAATATCAAAAGTCCTATTATTGCATCTTTAAGTGTAGCTTCACCTCTCGCAAGTCCTTCACTTCCCTTATGACCTGTTAATACCTCTTTTGTATCTTCCTTTTTTAAATATCCTCTTATTTCATTAGCTACATTTGCAACTATATTAAAGCTAAACCCAGATATAAACATCAACCCTAATAACCAGATATTCAATTCTCCTTTTAAATATGCTCCAAAAAGTCCTGCACTCAATACTGGTAATCCTGTTGCAAATCCTGTTCTCATTTCTGTTACTGTATAAATTCTCTTTAATAATTTCATAACTTACCCTTTTACACTTCCTTCAACTAACCCATTGTATATTTTTTTTTGTAATATCAAAAAAAAGATAATCATCGGTATTACACTAATAACCACTGCCGCACAAATAACATTCCATTCTATCTTGCTTTCACTCATAAATCTAAACACACTTTGTGATATAGTATTAAGCCCTTCTTTTGGCATATACAAATATGGAATATAAAAATCATTATAAATTCCTATTATTTTTAGCATAACAATGGTATATGTTGCATTCTTTGAAACTGGAAATATTACATCTTTATATAATCCCCATATACCTCCACCTTCTAACACATACGCCTTATCTAGTGCTTTAGGTATCTTCTCCATCATTTGCATATAAATAAACAAGGTGACTATATCAGTGCCTATATAAAGCAATATAGGAGCTAATCTACTATTATATAAGCCAAGCCCTGTAATTATTTTAAAGCTTATAACCTGTGATACTTCTATTGGCACTAATGCCACTAAACTATACAATAAAATAATTATCTTTTTATGTTTAAATTCAAATCTTGTCAGGGCAAAAGCTAACATACTTCCTATAACAATGCTTCCTATAGTTCCAAAAAAAATCAATATAAAGGTATTTATAAAACCCATAATCATTTTTCCATCGACTAAAGCTCTTTTGTAATTATCTAATGTTGGATTTATAGCGAGCTCAATTCCTCCACTGCTATTAAATTCCGCATAAGTTTTAAACGAACCTATTAAAATAGTCCCTATGGGAGCTAAAATTATTATTGCCCATAAAATAAGAAACATATATTTAAGTATCTTACAAAATATTTTACCCATTCTTATTCCTCTTCTTTACCATATATCTTAAGCTTCCTAGCACAATAATTATTAAACTAACTATCACTGCCATTGCTGAAGCTAATCCAAATTCTTTATCCTTAAAAGCTACATCCATAGTTTTTAATATAAAGGTGCTTGTTCCATTTGAACCTCCAGTCATTATCATAGGTATATCAAAGACTGATACAACTCCAATTAAAAGCATTAATAAATTCACACTTATGGTAGTTTTAATATTAGGAATTATTACATACCATATTTTTTGTAATATTCCTCCACCTTCTATTTCTATAACCTTAAAATATTCTTTTTTTATAGATGATATTGCACTTAAATATAAGATAAAGCTTAATGCAGTATATCGCCATAATGATATAAAAGAAAGGCTCCAGTTTACAAGACTTGGGTCCCCAAGCCAATACCTTTTCATTTCTTCAAGTCCTATTAGTCCTAGAATTCCATTTAAAGTTCCATCTGGCGAAAAAAACACTCTAAACATCATAGCTATAGTTACACCACTTAAAAGTATTGGAAGTAAAAATATGCTTTTGAATATTCCTTTTCCTCTTACTTTAAAAGATAATACTAATGCTAAACTAAAGCCTATAATTATCTGTAATATTCCTGAAATCAAATAATATATGCAGTTTTTAAAAACCTCTAAATATTTTTCACTAGTTAAGATTTCTATGTAATTATCAAAAAAAATAAACTGCTCTATATTCCCAATTCCATTCCATTTTGTAAAACTATAATATACTAATCCAATTATAGGTATTATCCCAAAAAGAATTAACAATATTATAGGCAAAGAAAGAAAAGCTACAATCACTTTTCTTTCTTTTAAAATTTTATTTTTCATTATTCTCTGCAGCCTTGTTCCACTTCTCTTCTGAAGCCTTTATAAACTGCTCATAAGTTTCATTTTTTTCTGGATAAAGTCCTATATTAATAGATTTTTCTAATACTCCATTTAATCTAGCTACTTCTGCTTCTTTTGCTATAGTTGTATACTTTTTATCTATTTCCGGATCTACACTTGGTGCTGTTAATACTACATTATTTTCTTTTAATGCTTTCTTTTCATCTTCTGTTAAAGAATCAATTTTTGGTGCAAGACCTGCTAAGCTTTCTGCATAACCACTTTCTCTTGATGCTATAAAGTCTACAAAAGCCTTTGCTGTAGCTTTATTTTCACTTTTTTTACTCACTCCAATTACTTCTGGTGCTCCTAATGCAATAGTAGTTTCTCCCTCATACTTTACTGGGAAAGAACCGATTTTTATACTCTCTTTATTTTTAGCCATTTCTCTTATTTCTACTAACTCTTGAGAACCCATCATAAACATAGCTACCTTACCATCAGCTAACATTTGCTGTGACTTTCCATAATCTCCTGTTATAGGGTCTTCTTCTACTAATCCCTTACTAGATAATGTATAGAAAAGATTCATTACTTCTCTTATAGGTTGACCCTCTTCAAAGGCTGTACCTTTTTCCAATGTTTCTTCCTTGAAATCTTCTCCACCATAAGAGCTTAAAGCACCACCCCATACTCCAAGTGTTCTATTATAATTAGTGTAAAAAGGAATTGCATCTGTGTTTTTCTTTATTTTTTCACAAGCCTCAACCATTTCCTCTAAAGATGTTGGCATTTTTTCTATTCCAGCTTTTTTAAACACTTCTTCATTATATATAATTCCTAGAGAATTTAATGCTGTTGGTATTCCATAAACTTGTCCATTATAGTCTGCTTCTGTTACATCTATATATTTATCATCTAACTCATCAACTAAACCTAAGCTCTCTAAATATGTTTCATAATCTTTAGGATTTCCACTCATACTAAAAGGTACAAATAGTACATCCCCATAGTCATCTGTATTCATTCTAGTTCTTATATGATTATCATAGTCTGCTGATGCTTCAAAAACCACATCTTCAACCTTTGGATATTTTTCCTTGAATCTCTTTTCTACTTCATTTAAAACTTCTTCTGATTCTGTTTTACTTGTAACTACAGTTATAGTTCCAGCTACTTCATCACTATTTTCTGTAGTAGCTTGTCCACATCCTGTCAAAATCATACTTCCAAATAATATTCCCACTAATAACTTTTTTTTCATCTCGCTTCTCCCTTTTTCCCTTTAGTTTTTAAAAATATTTATATTATCTAGAGCAAAATCTATCTCTACACTTTCCCCTAGTTTGTTTTCTTCAGTTGTTCTTATTTTTAAAATTCTATTTTCAACTTCTATATCGGCTATATATTCATTGCCTAAATACTTTGTATCTTTTATTACACCTTTTAATACCCCATTTTTACTTATAAAAATCTCTTCTGGTCTTACACAAAGCTTATACTCTCCATCTTCTTTGTTTGTTTTCTTTATAAAAGTCCCTTTAAAATAAATTTTTTTATCTTTTATCTCTACATTTAAAATATTTATTCTTGGTCTTCCTAAGAATTCTGCTACAAAGATGTTTTTAGGATTTTTATATACTTCTAATGGTGTCCCTACTTGTTGTACCTTTCCATCCTTTAAAAGAATTATCTTATCAGATATAAGCATTGCTTCTTCTCTATCATGGGTTATATAAATAGTCGTTCCTTCTATTCTTTTATTAAGCTCCACGATCTCTGTTGCTGTTTCCATTCTAAGTTTATAGTCTAGATTAGATAAAGGTTCATCCATTAAAAATACCTTTGGATTTCTAACTATACCTCTTCCAATTGCAACTCTTTGCCTTTGTCCTCCAGATAACTCCTTAGGCTTTTTATCTAAGTGTTTTCCTAAATCTAATATTTCAGCTGCCCACATTACCTTTTCTTTTATAGTTTTCTTTTTTTCACCTCGTATTTTCATTCCGAGTCCTATATTTTCAAAAACTGTTAAATGTGGCATTAATGCATAATCTTGAAATATCATAGATATATTTCTGTCTTTTGGCTCTTTACATAATATATCTTCTCCTTCAATTTTAACTATTCCAGTGTCAGGCTCTTTAAAGCCACATAGTATTTCTAGTATTGTTGATTTTCCACTACCACTAGGACCTAAAATTGATACAATTTCACCTTTTTCAATTGAAAAGTTAATATCTTCTAATACCTTTTCATTTCCAAAACTTTTATTTAAATCTTTTATCTCTATGTAACTCATTAATATTCTCTCTTAAGCATTCTTTTTGCAACATCCATAAGAATTTCCTTATATTCATTTTCAGGCAATTTTTCTATATTTTTAAATGCCTTTTCAGAATACTTTTCTGCTATCTTAAATGATTTTTTTGTTAATTCATTTTCTTCTAAATATAAAATAATATTTTCTACATCTTCATTTGTATATTCTTCTTTTAAAAGCTTTTCCATTTCTATTCTATCTTCTTTTAATCCTAATAAAATAGGTAAGGTATATACTCCTTCTCTCAAATCATTCCCAATTGCTTTTCCTGTATCTTTTTTATCTCCAACTAAGTCTAAAATATCATCTATTATTTGAAATGCCATTCCTAAATTATGTCCTATTTCCCAAAATACTCTTGAAAGCTTTTTATCTACATCACTTTCTACTGCTCCTATGTAAAGACTTAATGAAAATAATTCTGCTGTTTTTCCTGATACTCTTTTTAAATAATCTTTTATTTTAATATCCTTTTTAAATCTTGCGTTTAACTGCTCAACTTCACCTAAACAAATTCTTGACATAACCTTTGTATCAAGTTCAGCCTCTCTATTAATATTTTTTGTAGTTCCTAATATCTTAAAGCAAATACAAAAAAGATAATCCCCTATATACACAGCATAATTTTTCCCATACTTCGATTGTACCGTTTCTCTTCCTCTTCTCATTTTAGCTTCATCTATAACATCATCATGTACAAGAGTTGCCATATGAAACATTTCTACTACTGACCCAAGACCTACTGTTCTTTCTCTGTTATATGTACCAAATTTAGATGCTAATACTGTGAATCCAGGTCTTAATAATTTTCCACCACCATCTAAAAGTTCTAAAATACTTTTTTCTATAACCTTATCTCTGCATTTCGCATTTTCTCTTATGTTATTTTTTATTTCCTTTATCTCATTTTCAATCTCAGGGTATTTACTCCAAAAGCTTTTCATCTTTTCCTCCCTTTTTCACTTATGTTAGATATTAAATTCAGATAGAGCAATTATTGCCCTATCTGAAAATATTATTTACTATGAATTTCGTATATTGGTTCTCTTTTTCCCATCCAAAAATTAGATGCTATGTTACTTATCCAAGGCATAACATAATAATCTAATCCAAATGTTCTACCAGCTCCACTCATTAGTGCAATACTACCAAATGTAAACCAAAGAATTTCTGTACCTGCCATTGCTGATAAAATAAAGTTTACTGTCATAAATGCTGATGCAGCACTTGCTAAGAAAGTAAATAATCCTACTATTAAGCAGATTCCAATTCCAATTTCCATAACTACAACTACTCTTTGTGCCCACACTGCAATTTCTGCATTTGGCATAAAGACTTGCATTATAGCTTCATAAAACTTTGGCATTGTTTCAAATATAGGCTCTGGCATATTTGCTGCACCTTCTACTACTTCTGATGCTCCTGCTGTAGCATCTTGAAGCCATGAAAATGGCATTTTAACATTCCCCATTTTCATCCAACTATCCCAGCCTATTATTAAATTGTCCCCTAAGCTTCCTACATATGCACTCATTCCATCTATAATTCCATCTGCATTAGAAAATGCAGTTTCTGCTCCTTCAAAAGCAGTTTTCCAAGTTTCTTCACCAATAAACTTTTTAAGTCCTTCAAAAAGCCATAAGAATCCTATATATACTCTAAGTGGAACAAGCCATAATCTATTTCCTTTTGATGATAAATGCCCTCTTAATATACATCTTCTTTCCTTCATTGCAAAGAATTCATGTTGAAGATAGTTATATACAGCATGTACATCATTTACACTAAATAAATATACCATGTTGATTAAATGCTTCATCACCATTGCAAAGAATCCAGAAAGTTTAACTCCCATTAAGTTTGCAACACCATATCTTCCACCAATAGATACCATAAATCCATGATAATTTGGCTTAAACTTAACTTTTTCCTCTTTACCTTCAATTTTGTTTATTATATTTTTAGCCGCTGCCACAGCTGTTTGCTCTGCTGCTTCAACAATCTGAGGATTGCCATTTCCTTTTTCATCCTCTATGTAAGCTAAATCTCCAACTACATAAACCCCATCTTTTCCTATTGCTTCCATGTATTCATTAGTTCTATATCTTCCTGCTCTTCCCTTTTCCACTTCTAACTCTGATAAATCATTATTAGCTTGGATACCACATGTCCAAATTAAAGTTTCAGTTGGGATAACTTTTCCATCTTTTAACTTAATTGTATTTTTAGTTACTTCAGTTATTGGAGAATTTTTAAGAACCTCTACTCCATGCTTACTCATATACTTTTCTGCTTTATCAGCTTGCTTTCTGTCTAGCATATTAAGTATTGTTCCCATTGCTTCAACAACTAATATCTTTATTTCTTTAGAATCTACTCTATATTTTCTAGCTAAAACTTCTTTCCATTCTAAAAGTTCCCCTGCCATTTCAATTCCTGTAAATCCTGAACCTGCTACAACAAATGTAAGCATTCTTTTTCTTTTTTCTTTATTTCTTTCAAAAGAAGCTTCTTTAACCCTATCTTTTATATGCTCTTTTATTCTCAACGCATCATCTAAAGACCATAATGTGAATCCATTTTCTTTAACTCCTGGAACCCCGAAAAATGCTGGTTCACTTCCCATTCCTATCATTAAATAATCATATTCAAATTCATCATTTTTAGTTTTTATCTTTTTATTGTCTGAATCTACATTTTCAATTAAATCAACAACTACTTTTACCTTGCTTCTATGAAAAATTCTGCTTAATTCTATTTTTACCGATTCTTCTGGAACTCTTCCTCCTGCTACCTCATGTAGTTCTGTCATTAATGTATGATATGGATTTTTGTCAATTAACGTAATCTCTACATCATCTCTTTTTTTATATTTCTTTCCTAATTTTTTAGCTGCATGTACTCCTGCGTATCCTGCACCTAAAATAACAATTTTAGTTGACATAAATTTATCAATCCCTTCTATAAATAGCCTCTTTTTATTTTCTTTATTCATTCTATAGACATATTCATATATTGTCCACTTTTCCATTTCTGCCTATCTTCTCAATAATTTTCTCTATCTATTGGCTATTTTATGCGATTTTAAACCTATATCATCTATAAACTTCCTCTCTAGTCATAACTATTTTATATTATATATAACTTTTTTAAATACCTATAAAATTATACTTATTATCTTTTCTTTTAATCCTTTTATTCTGTCTTTTATCTCTATATTTATATCTTTTCTATAAGATATATATATGTCATAATAACAATCTTCTATTTCATATATATGTAAATCTTTTCTCTCTCTCGCTTCTGAATTTGATATTATCGCACAAGTTTCCTTTCCTTTTAAAAAGCCATTTATTATTCCTGTCGAATTACTTTTTAAAACTAAATTCAACTCTTTTTCTCTTATTTTATCTTCAATTTCTGTAGAATAAACATCCTCTAATATCCCAACTCTTATATTTTTAAAGTTTTTAATTTCATTCTTGCTTACTAAAACTAATTTATCTTTTCCTATATATTCTGATTTTATATCTTCATACTCAATTTTATAATTTCCAATAACGATATCGGACTTTTCATTTATAAGAAGTGCTTCTCCTCTACTTTTAATATCCTTATTCATTTGAACATTAAACTTATCAAATATACTTCCTATTCCACCTGCAATTGATGAAAAAATATAATTTGCATATATATTTGTGTTAGTTACTTTCAACTCTTTTTTTTCTCTTTCGCTTTTGCTAAGTGCTCCTTCAAGTTCTTTATACATTTCTAATATTTTCTTAGAATATTCGTATACAATCTGTCCTTTTTCAGTTATTTCAACCCCCTTATTACTTCTTTCTAATAATTTACTATTAAACTCATTTTCAAGCTTAAATAACTGATGACTTAATGCCGGTTGTGAAATATGTGAATTTTTAGCTACTTTTGATATACTTTTAAGCTCCACAATATCATGAAAATACTTTAAACTCTCTATATTCATTCTTCTCTCCTTATTTAACCTTAAACTCAGTATTTATAAGTTCAAAATCACTCTTTATCCCACTTGATAAATAAATATTTTTATCTTTGTCCACAAATATACATTCCACGCCTTCAATCCCCTCAACAAATTGAAGTCCTTTTTCTATCCCTAGGGTAAATACTAGTGTAGAAAGTGCATCCCCATCAATAGATTTATCTGATATTATACTAACTCCACCTATGTTACTTTCATAAGGATATCCTGTTTTAGGATTCAAAATATGATGATACTTTTCCCCATCTCTTTCTAAAAATCTTTCATATATGCCTGTAGTTACAATTGATTTATCTTTAACCTTAATTGCTCCAACTACATCTCCTCTATCTGAAAAAGGATTTTGTATTCCTATTTTCCATTTTTCATTTTCATTTTTTTCTCCAAATGCATATATGTTTCCTCCTAAATCAACTATAGCCTTATTTACTCCTTCTTCTCTTAATATCTCTGTTATTCTATCTGCTGTATATCCTTTTGCTATACTTCCTAAGTCTAAAAGCATACCTTTTTCTTTTAAATAAATTTCCTTTTTTTCTTCATTTAACTCTAAATTTTTATAATTTATTTTTTCTAATGCTTGTCCAATTTCTTTATCACTAGGTTTTCTAGCTTCTGGTAATCCTATACTCCATAACTTTACTAAAGGTCCTACTGTTATATCGTAATTTCCTTCTGCCATACTAGAGTACTTCATACCAGTTTTTATTATTTCAAATACGTCATTACTAACTTTAACACTCTTTATTCCTGCATTTTTATTTATATTATCTACCTCCGTACCTCCTTTATTTATACTTGCCTTATCTTCTATTTCTTCAACTTCTTCAAATATCTTATCTAAAACTTTTTCATTTCCATCATATATTTTTATGTTTATTGCTGTACCCATGAATAACTCTGTTCTACTATGTATCTTTTCTTCTTTTTCTCCACAAGCTACTAAACCTATCGTAAGTATTGCTAGTAGCAAACCATATAACCTTTTTTTCATAGTTCCCCCTTAACATTTCGTTCTCTTTGTTAATACTTTATTAATATTCTACATCTTTTTTCGTTTTTTTTCAATATTTATGATTTATTTTTTAATTTAATTATTTAAAAATAAAAAATTCCTTCTAGACACTAGCCTAGAAGGTTACTTTTTATTTTACTCTTATTATATTTTCTTTTACTCTTTCTTCAAGTAGAGATGCTAATCCTTTTTCTTCTTCTTTACTAATTTTATCTGTATATATAGGTTCACCAAAAACTATAGTAACTTTTCCTTCTTTAAACTTTCTTTCATCTTCAAAACACTTTGAAGTTCCATCTATTGAAAAAGGAACTACCGGAGCCTTTGCTTTAGTTGCAAGCTTTGTGCTTCCCTTTTTAAATTCATGGACCTGTCCATCTTTAGATCTTGTTCCTTCAGGGAATATAACCATGTTATATCCTTCTTTTATATATTCAGCACCTCTTGTTATAACTTTAATAGCTTCTCTTGGATTATCTCTATCTAATGGAACACAGTTTGTATTTTTAATCCAAAATCCAAGTATTGGATACTCTAATGCTTCTTTTTTTGCAACAAATCCGATTGTTCTGTTATGAAGTGCTACTTTTAAAACTGGTATATCCAAAATACTTTGATGATTTCCAACAAATGCACATGTTTCTTGTGGTATATTTTCTATTCCTTTTATTTCTAAATCAATTCCAATAATTCTTAGTGTATCTTCACTCCACTTTAAAAATACACTTTGTGCATATTTAAATGCCGCTTCTTCCCCATCTCTTTTCTTTATCTTATTAAATTTAAAACTTTTACACTTTAAGCTTGTAAGACAAATTCCATATCTTATAAATTTAAAAATTCTCATATATTCACCTCTTAATTTTTTATTATATTATAATGCCTTAAAAATTTTAACGCAAATTTTATTTTTTATTTTTTTTGGCAATACTTTAAAATATACATTTTAAAGGAGGTCTTTTATGAAGCTTAAAAAGAAACTTATTTTAATAATACTTCTTTTATTTTCATCTTTTTTATTTTCTTGTAATTCAACTTCCTCATTCCCTCTTAAAGTTTTCTTTTTTGATGTTGGTCAAGGAGACTCTACCCTTATACAATATAATGATATAAATATTCTTATTGATTCAGGTCCTCGTGATTATGAAGATGAACTTTTAAGCTATCTTTCTAAACTTAATATAAGTTCCATTGATCACTTAATTATAACCCATCCCCATGAGGATCACATTGGTAATATTGATGAAGTCATAGATACATTAGATATTAAAAATGTCTATGCCCCTAATGCATCTAATCCTTCAACACCTGTTTCTGATGTTTTAAACTCTTTAAAACGTAAAAAGCTTAAGGTTACCCCTTTAACAGAAAATACTTCTATTTTTATAAATAACGATATTGATTTTGAAATATTTTATCCTCCACCTAACTTAACTAATGAAAATTTAAATAATTATTCTGCCATCATTAAGTTAACCTTTCATTCCATTAGTTTTCTTTTTACAGGTGATGCTGAAATTGATGCACATAATTACTTATATTCTAATTATGATTCTATAGATATTGATGTTCTTAAACTTGGACATCATGGCTCTAAAACTTCTACTACAAAAGAATTTTTAGACTTTACTACCCCAAGTATCGGCATAGCCTCTTGTGGTGAAAATAATAAATATAATCATCCAAACAAAGAAACCATCTCTCTTTTAGAAAAATTTAATATTCCTCTTTTAAGAACAGATTTAGTAGGAACCATTCTTTTATTAAGTGATGGTACTGATATTTATATACAAAAATAAGGCACAATTTAATCTTGTGCCTTTTCTTCTGCCTCTTCCACTACATCTATTTCTTCATCTTCATTATCTACTATATATTTCTCCCAATTTAAGAATATATAAAATAAATTAACTACGTCCTGCTCATTATAAAGTAATATCTTTTCAATTTTTTCATAAGGCATTCTTTTTATATAATCAGAATCCTTTAATACTTTATAGAATGTTTTTGCAAGAGTTGAACCACTTATAACTTCGCCTTCACGCTCAATTTCGAATATCTTTTCTAATTTCTTAAGACCTATTGAAGTTCCTTTTTTTATTTCATAAAACTTCTGTAAATCTATAGATAAAAATTCTTCTTCAAAATCATATTCAATATTAAATTTATTAAATAGATACTTTATAACTGTGAAATCATTATTTCCTGAGAATGTTGATATAGCCATTTTTCCTTTTTCCTTCATTTCCTTAAAATAATTTAAGGCTAGATAAAGAATATCTTTAACTTCTCTCTTATTCTCAATCATATATTGAGTCACTAAAAGTTCTCCGTGAACTTTACTATATATTGCCGCCCCAAATACACCAATGCATTTAGGCTTTTTATATACATAGTGCTCTAAATCAAAAAATATTATTTGATCTACTTCTACTGCTTCTTCTATATTTAATTTAAATTCTTCATTTATATCTTCTAATTTTATTCTATTCTCTTTTATTATCACAGTATCACTCTCTTCTAATTAAATTCAATATCCTCTACCTTTAATTTATATGTTACATCTTTTCTTTCTACTATTATATTAATCTTTTCTTTTAATTCTTCATCATTTAAAACTTGCTTTAATAATTCTTTAGTTGGATTCATGCAATATGGATTCTCTACATTTTTAAACATAGTATAATCTCCTGCTGTATCTCCATAAGCATAACTTTTAGAAAGGTCTATATCATATTTTTCTACTAATTCTTTTATTGCTTTTTCTTTACTTTCACTATCCCACATCGGAATAACTTCACCTGTGTAGTTATCTTCATCATCTACTAAATAAGTTGCTCCCTTAAAGTCATCAAAACCATACTTATTTGCCATTTCTTTAACTAATTCACTTGGAGAACCTGATATAGTTAAAATTACATGTCCTTGTTCCTTATGCCATTTTATTCTATCTCTAGTAAAAGTATACACTCTATCACCTTTCTGTTCAATAACTCTTTGTGCTATAAACTCCATTTGGTGCTTTGATAACCCTTTTATTGCATCTATGTATATTTCTATCATTTTTAATA
>NZ_JBOFRG010000349.1:0-15833 GCF_051650885.1 Clostridium sp. | reverse complement strand
GATTGTCAATACCTTTTGTTTAGAGTAAAAGCTCTCATCTATAAAATTTATTTTTTGTTTAAAATAAAATAAGAGTTATATAAAAGCCCAGACCTCTCTTATATAACCCTTATTAATATGTATTTTAATTATTAGTTTCTAAATTTATTTCCTTTGTTACTGCCTCTATAGTTTGTTTTGAGTTTGTCCCATTAGTTTTTTTTATTACTTCAAGCTTTGCCCCTTTTGTAAAGCTATAGCCTACTCCTATAAATACTACCACTGCTATCATCACTAATACAATTATTATTTTTCTCATCCACGAAACCCTCCAGTCATTAATTATTTTATGACTAAAATTTTCTTTTTTCAACCTTTATTCTTTTTATTTACAAATACTTAACAAAAACCCCTATATTTTTTACAATATAGAGGCTTTTTTTATTTATTTTCTTTTAACATATCTGCTATTGCAGCTATGCTTCCTAATGATGAAAGACTTTCTGTTGGTAATATTAACTTATTAGCAGGTCCTGTAGCCATTTCTTTAAGTGCTTCTACTTGTTTAAGTGCTATTACTCTTTCATCAGTTCCTGATTCAATAATAGCTCCATTTACTTTTTTAATAGCTTCTGCCTCTGCCGCTGCTATAGCTTCAATAGCCTTTGCTTTACCTTCCGCTTCTAAAAGTTGTGACTCTTTAAGTCCTTCTGCTCTTCTTATTTGAGCTTCTTTTTGTGCTTCTGCTTCTAAAATTCTTGATTGCTTTTCTCCTTCTGCTTTCTCAATTTGAGACTGTCTTTGACCTTCTGCTTGCAAAATCATAGCTCTCTTATCTCGTTCAGCTTTCATTTGCTTTTCCATAGCATTTTGAATTTCAGCTGGAGGAACTATATTTTTAATTTCTACTGAAAGTATTTTTATACCGTAAGCATCAGTAATCTCATCAATTATCATTAAAAGCTCTTGGTTTATTTTATCTCTTCCTGATAAAACTTCATCTAAACTCATATTTCCTATTAAATTTCTAATATTTGTTGTAGCTGAATATACAATACCAGCTTTAAAATTTTCTATGTTATATACTGCATCTCTTGCATTTATCAATTTATAAAAAATAACATTATCTACTGATATTTTAACATTATCCTTAGTTATAACACTTTGAGGATCTACATCTAAAATTTGTTGTTTGGTTGAAACTTTTTTTCTTACAAAATCAGCAAATGGAATTGTAAAATGCCATCCTGGCTCTAGAACTCTATGAAATTGTCCAAATCTTTCTACTACATAAAGATATCCTGTATTAACTATCTTTATTGATGATAAAAGTGCTATCAAAATAATAACTAATATAACTATTGGAATAATATACCCTAACATTTTAATCTCTCCTCTTTTTTTCTATTTTTAATTTGCTTCCTTGAATTCCTATAACTTTAAATTCTTCGCCTTTTAATATTTTCTCACCTTCATTTATTGCTGTCCAATAAACTCCACTAATTTTTACAAGCCCTGTTTTTTCAATAGTTTCTTCCACTTTATAAGTTTTTCCTATATATTCCTCTTCCATAGTTTTTACCCGTTTCGTACTCTCTTTTAGCTTTTTCTTTACTACTGGATATAAGAATATTATTAATAGAATACTTACAACACAAAATATTATTATTTGCCCTAAAGTTCCAATCCCTAACCACTTACCTACAAGTGCTCCTATAGAACCTATAGAAAATGAACAAAATAAAAATTGACTCGTTAGTAAATCTATTAATACACCACCTACAACAACTGCTATCCAAAAGACCATTTTTCTTCCTCCTTCCATTTTCCATTTCTTTACTTTATAATATATCCTTTTTTAACCTTTTACAATTTCCAATTTACTCCATTAAGTGTTATTTATTACCTTTTAACTCTTTCTACTCTCCTTTTCTCTTCTTTTCATTGATTTTCTAATATTTTCATTTTATTATTTATATATAATATGAAAATAATAAATATATATTTATTTAGGAGTTGATATAATGGATTTTTTAAAAGTTAGTTCTGCTTGCCCTAAAACAAGGGTATCAGACATAGATTATAACCTTACTAATATTTTAAGCTGTATCGATGAAGCTGTTACAAATAATTCTAAATTAATAGTTTTTCCTGAGCTTTCATTAACATCTTATACTTGTGCTGATTTATTTTTAAATAATGCACTTTTATCTAAAAGTTCTGAAGGTATAGAAACGTTATTAAACAAAACTAAAGACTTAGATATTTTAATCGCCTTAGGTGCTCCCCTTTTAGATAATAATATCCTTTATAATTGTGCCTTCATTATCTTTAAAGGAAAAATACTTGGAATTGTTCCAAAATCATATATTCCAAATTACAATGAGTTTTATGAGAAAAGATGGTTTACTGAAGGCTTAAATATAAAAGATAGTTTTGTAGATTTTTCTTTCCAAGAAAACATTCCTTTTGGAACAAACTTAATCTTCGATGCTGGTGCTGCCAAATTTGGATTTGAAATTTGCGAAGACCTTTGGGTTACAATTCCACCAAGTTCATACCTTTCTTTAATTGGTGCTAATATAATAGGAAATCTTTCTGCTTCTAATGAATTAGTTTCAAAGAAAGATTATAGAAAAAGCCTTATTCAAAATCAAAGTGCTAGATGTATGTCTTCTTATATTTATTCATCAGCCGGGGTTCATGAATCTACAACTGATCTTTTATTTAGTGGACATTTATTAATATCTGAAAATGGTTCTATATTAAAAGAAAATAATAGATTCAATCGTGAAAATGAAGTTATTTATAGTATTGTAGATTTATTTAAACTTAATTCTGAAAGATTAAAAAACTTAAGTTTTAGAGATGGAAGCAAAAGCTTAAATATTAGACCAACTACTGTTAAGTTTAAATTTGATAATACTACTATCCATAATTTTGATAAATTCATAGATAAACATCCTTTTGTTCCATCTAATCTTTTAGAACGTTCTGAAAGATGTATGGAAATTTTCAACATTCAATCTGCAGCATTAGCTAAAAGATTAGAACATACAGGCCTAAAAAAAGCTGTAATTGGAATTTCAGGTGGACTTGATTCAACACTTGCTTTACTTGTTATTTATAAAACTTTTAAGCTTTTAGGATATGATAGTAAAGATATTATAACTATAACAATGCCAGGGTTTGGTACTACTGATAGAACTTATAATAACGCCTTAGATTTATGTAAAGAATTAAGCTGTGATTTACGTGAAATAAACATTGTAGATGCAGCCCTTCAACATTTCAAAGATATTGGTCATGATAAAGAAATTCATGATGTAACTTATGAAAATGTTCAGGCTAGAGAAAGAACTCAAATTCTTATGGATTTAGCAAATAAAGAAGCTGGGCTTTTAATTGGAACTGGTGATTTATCAGAACTTGCTTTAGGTTGGTGCACTTATAATGGTGACCATATGTCAATGTACTCTGTTAATCCATCAATCCCTAAAACTCTTGTAAGATATTTAGTACAGTATGTAGCTGAAAATGAATCTACTGAAAAAGTAAAAGCTACACTTTTAGACATATTAGATACTCCAGTCAGCCCTGAATTATTACCATCAGATAACGAAGGTAATATCGCCCAAAAAACTGAAGATATAGTAGGACCTTATGAATTACATGATTTCTTCCTATATCACTTTATGAAAAATGGCTCTTCAAAAGAAAGAATCTTCTTCTTAGCAAAACATGCTTTTAAAGAAGATTATACTGAAGAAGAAATTAAGAAATGGTTAGATAAATTTATGTGGAGATTCTTTAGTCAACAATTTAAAAGAAGTGCTCTTCCTGATGGTCCAAAGGTTGGTTCAATTTCCTTAAGTCCTAGAGGCGACTTAAGAATGCCGTCTGATGCTTCAGTAAATTCATTTAAATAATTATATAAAAAAGGAACTACTTAAAATAGTTCCTTTTTATACATATATTTCTTCTAAAATTTTCCCATCACAAATTTCTATTACTCTATTGCATTTCTTTGCAATTTTCATATCATGTGTAACTATTATGACTGTTCTCCCCGCTTTATTTATATCACTTAAAATACTCATAATTTTTTCACTATTTTTGCTATCTAATGCTCCTGTTGGTTCATCTGCAAGAATTATTTTAGGATTATTTACAAGTGCTCGTGCTATTGCTACTCTTTGCTTTTGTCCTCCCGAAATTTCCTTTGGTGTTTTATTTATATGCTCCTCAAGTCCTAATTTTTTTAATTGTTCAATTGCTCTTTTTTTCATTTTCTTTTTATTTTTAGAATAACTT
The DNA here is from genome assembly GCF_051650885.1 of Clostridium sp. Taxonomy (GTDB): domain Bacteria; phylum Bacillota; class Clostridia; order Clostridiales; family Clostridiaceae; genus Clostridium. Next base: position 11,540 of record NZ_JBOFRG010000349.1, on the reverse strand, counting down.
ATAGGCACTTCTACATTCTCTACTAATGTGTAGTCATCTATCAAATTAAAATTTTGAAATACAAACCCAATCTCACTATTTCTTATGTCTGCAAGTTCATCTATAGTATTCCCCTCTATATTTTTATCATCTAAATAATACTCACCTTTAGTTTGTTTATCCATAAGTCCTAATATGTTTAATAAAGTTGTTTTCCCTGAACCTGATGTTCCAACTATAGAAATAAACTCTCCTTCTTCTATTTTTAAATTTATTTCCTTTAATACACTTTCTTTATTATTTTTATAACCATATTCTTTACATATGCCTTCAAGTCTTATACTTGCCATCTATACATCCCTCCTCAGTCCTAAAACACTTCTATTATTAAGGTTCATAAGTGGTATTATTGTTACCAATATTACAATAATTCCTGTTAATATCAAATTTTTAATTATCTCTTCCATTCCTATATAATCTCCATAATTTACAAAAATAAATATTTGAGATACTATAAATGCCATAACACAAATTATTATACTTTCAATTATCATTTCTAATATAATTTTTTTTAATTTAGCACCACAGCTTATCTTCACTATAATTTCTTTTTTTCTGCTATTAATTCTACCAACCATTATTGCTGATACTCCTATAATAGATAATATTATTATGACTCCACCTAAAAGCTCTGAAGTATTTTTTCTATCACTTAGAATTTTCACTCCCCTATTATATTCTTCCTCAAAACTATCTTTCTCAATATAAAATCCCTCTTCCTTAGCTACTTGATTTAATCTTCCTTCTATTTCCACTATCTTAGCTTTATTTTCTACTGTTACAAATACCCCATATTGAGAAATTAATGTTGCTGTATCAATCCATGCTATATCGTTTACTATTGGAATAATTGCACCAAAGTTTGTCATATACATCCCAGAAATAGGATTATAATCATTTAACACTAATAAATCATCCTCTTCGTAAAATCCTATGACTTCAAATTTTATCTCTTGAAACGCATCACTTTCATTAGAACTTAAATCTGGTATAACTCTTGAAGCCTCGTCCCCAATCTTTAATATCCCCTTGTATTCCTCACCAATTATAATTGGAATATTTTCTTTTTTACCTTCTATTATAAAATCTTCATCTTCAAACCCTCTTCCCTCACTAATTTTAATATTATATTTATCATATATATTTTTATCAACCATTACTTCAACGCCATACTTCGCAAGTCCCTCTCTACTCATCTCTCTATACTTTTCTGGTAGAGTTCCTTCATCACTCAATTTTTCAACCGCTGCATTTGTTCCCATTCCATAATATAAATAGTGCTCATCTATTAACCCTTCCTCTCTAAGTTTCTTTATTTCATCATATACCTTTAATGCTTTAGTATATTTTGTAGTATCAAGATCTGCACCTTCTGAATAAGTATTTACTCTAATAAGCATAGCATCATTGAAATCAAAAAATCTTCCTAGGTTATATTTTAATTTTTCTTCCTCAATTTTTGATATATTAGCTGTATTTATCAAGTACAATCCTACTGAAAATTGAATTACCATAAGAAAAGTAATAACTTTCATTTTTGATAATGATTTTAAAGCATTTCTCACCCTAGTCCCCCCTTAAAACTTCTATTACATTTAAATTTGATAGGTATATAAGTGATGGAATTGATATTAAAAATGCTACAATTAAAACTAATCCACTAGCTTGAATAAAAGTTAATACATTAAATTTCAAACTAAGCCCTGCTATATACCCACTATAAAACCTGCTTATACAAATATAACTGCTCCAAGCTACCATCATACTTATTCCTCCTATAAGTACAAGTTCTTTTAAGTAAAGCCTTCTTAAATCACTATTTTTTCCACCAAGTGCCTTCCTTATAGATAACTCTTTCTTTCTACCATTTATCCAAAAAGCCGTTATTCCAATAGAATTTATAATTGTAATAAGAAGAATAAGCATAGTTGCCTCTAAAAAAGCAGTAACCTCTTCATTTCTATCTTCCTTCATATAATCAAATATATTTATTTTTGCATTTGTAATATTATCTTTTAAAATTCCTATACATTTTTCTAAATTTTCTTTTTCTCCTCTAATAAAAATTCTAAAAAGCCCAAAACTCAGGCTTTCTTCTCCTACTTTTTCAAAGAACACTTTATTAGAAAAAACTATATTTTTTTCTAAATCATCAAAGACTCCTTTTACTTCAAATGTTCTAATCCCTTCCTCAAATCCGTTTATATCAATTAATTTCTTCTCATTATCTAGCATTTTTGAAATCATTACTTGATTTTCATTATTCTTAATATCTTCCGCATTAAATTTTGTTCCACTTGAAATATTATTCCAATTAGTGAGACCATTACCTATAAGTTCAGTTGATATGATAAGCTTTTCATACTCATCATAAAATTGTATCTCTAAGCTTATGTCTTCATTTTCTAAAAGTTTTTGCACTTCTTTATAATTAACTTCCTCTTTACTTAAAAATCCAATCTCCTTATTGTTTTCTACATTATACTTTTTTAACATTTCATTCTTATTATTGAATATAGTCATAGCTATTATAAAAACAAGTATAGATACGCTAAATGCTATTATCAAATATATAGTCGACCATTTATTTTTTAAAACCCTCTTTAATAAATTCATTACTCCCCCTCCTTAAAAACAGTGTATCACACATCTTTTCAATTGGAAATATTTGGTTTTAACCCTCATGAAAAAGAGGTTATCCTTTTGAATAGCCTCTTTTAATATTCTTATATATTAATTCCTATTTTCTTTTCTACTAATTTAATTAGTTCTTCTTTATCTTTTTCATTATTAACAACATCCATCTTGTCCATGTCAATTATAAGTACATCTGATGCATTGTAATAATTCATAACCCAATTGTCATAATCTTTCCATAAGAAGTGGTAATAATCTTTTAAGTCTTCACTTAATTCAAATTCTCTTCCTCTAGTATTTATTCTATTTAATACAGTTTCGAATGAACCTTTTAAATAAACCATTAAATCTGGTGCTTTTTTAGGAATTTCTTTTAATTCTTCCATCATATTATTTAGAAGGTCTTCATATATTTGCATTTCTAATTCTGATATTCTACCAAGCTCCATATTCTTTTTAGCAAAATACCAATCTTCATATATTGATCTATCTAATACATTATTATCTTGTACTAAAGCTTCTTTTATACTTTTAAATCTTGTATTTAAAAAATATAATTGCAATAAAAAAGGATATCTATTCTTACTTATTTCTTCTTCTGTCTCACTATAAAATAGTGGTAATATTGGATTATCATCTACACTTTCATAAAATATATCTGAATTTAAATGTTCTCCTAATATTTTTGCAACTGAACTTTTACCAAGTCCAATCATTCCTCCAACAACTATCACCATGACTCACCTTGCCCTTTTCTTTAAAATATTCTTCTATAAGAATACAAATTTTCCTCTTTTTCGTCAATATTCTTCTTTTATTTTTATATGGAATAATTTTTAATTCCTTTTCTTTTCTGCTATTTTAAAGGCTTTTAAGGGTATTCCCATTTTTTATTTGAATTGCTTCCTTTACAATCTATACTCCTATAAGATATACTTAGTAAGTTGAGACAAAAAAGATATTAATATTTTTTATATAAAATACATACAAACGAAGGGAAATATGAATGGAAAATTTAAAATTTGAAAATTTAAACCTTAAACCGTCATTAATGCAAGCTATTAATGATCTAGGATATGAAAGTCCGTCACAAATACAAGCACAAACTATACCACTAGCTTCTGAAGGATTTGACCTTATTGGGCAAGCACAAACTGGTACTGGTAAGACTGCTGCATTTGGTCTTTCTATATTAAATAACTTTGAAAAAACTAATGGAATCGCTTCTATAATACTTACACCAACTAGAGAACTTGCTATTCAAGTTTATGAAGAGCTAAAAAAGCTTTCTAAATACGAAAAAGTTAATGTTTTACCAGTTTATGGTGGAGACTCTATTCAAAAGCAAATAAAAGCTTTAAGTGGTCACGTTGATATAGTTGTTGGAACTCCTGGTAGAGTTTTAGACCTTATAAAAAGAAAAAGACTTCATTTAGATAAAGTTCAGTTCTTAGTTTTAGACGAAGCTGATGAAATGTTAAATATGGGATTCATAGATGATATTGAGAGTGTTATAAAAGAATTACCTGAGGACAGACAAACACTTTTATTCTCTGCTACTATGCCTCCTCAAATAAAGAAACTTGCAAACAGATATATGAAATCTGATTCAAAGCATATCGAAATTAAAAAAGTTGCTATGACAGTTTCAAGAATAAAACAAGTTGCATTCTTTGTAGATCACAGAAATAAATTTGAAGCTTTATGTAGAGTTTTAGATTTCGATGCTCCTGAATTTGCAATTATATTCTGTAAAACTAAAAAAGGTGTTGATGAATTAGTTCAAAGCATGCAAGCTAAAAACTATGTAGTTGAAGGTATGCACGGTGACATGACTCAAATGCACAGAACTAAAACACTTAAGAGATTTAAAGAAGGTTCTTTAAACTTCTTAGTTGCAACAGATGTTGCTGCTAGAGGAATTGACGTTGAAGGTGTAACTCACGTTATTAACTATGACTTAACTCAAGATGTTGAATCATATGTTCATAGAATTGGAAGAACAGGAAGAGCTAACAGAGAAGGTACTGCATACTCTTTCATTACACCAAGAGAAAACTCAATGCTTAGAGATATTAAGAGAGTAACTAAAGCTGAAATAACTAAAGGAACACTTCCAACAGTTAATGAAATTTTAGAGCAAAAGCTTAATAGTAAGTACTTCAAAATAGAAGAAACTTTAAATAATAAAGCTTATAAAAAATATCTTCCATTAGCTATGAATATATTAGAAAACTTTGAGCCAATTGATGCTGTTGCTGCATTATTAAAAATGGAATTTGATAAAGAAATGTCATTTGAATACAAATCTGACTCTTTAAATTCTGCTGAAGGAAGCTCAGAAGTTAGATTATTCTTCTCTATTGGTAAGAGAGATAACTTAAACAAAAAATCTTTAATCAACTTTATTGCAAATAGAGCTAAGATTAAAGGAAGCAAAATAAATAATATCGATATATTAGATAACTTTACATTTGTTTCAGTTGAAAATGATGTAAAAGATAAAGTAATGGAAAAATGCTCTGGTATTAAATTAAACGGTAGAAGAGTTAATATAGAAGTTGCTACTAAGAAAAGATAATTATTTTAAGGTTACTAAATTAATTTAGTAACCTTATTTTTTTGCAAAAAAATAAAGCTAGAAATTTTTCTAGCTTTACTTTTACATATTGTTTTCAGCTAAGTAATTTACTGCACTTAATGCTGCAATATTTCCTTCTCCTGCTGATTTTATATATTGATATGGTTTTCCTATACAATCTCCTGCTGCATAGCATCCCTTTATATTAGTTCTCATTAATCTATCAACCTTAATATGTCCATCTTCTATTTCTAGCCCTGGAACTAACTGTGTTGGTGGAACTGCATTTTTAAGTAAGAATACTCCATCAGTATTTATTTCTTCACCTGATTTTAAAACTACTTTAGAAACCTTTGATTCTCCAACAATTTCTTTTGGTCTTTCATTTACTAAATTAATACTTGAATCTAATTTCATATCACCTTTATACATGGGAATATAGTTTACATTGCTTGCAAGTTCTGAAACAAAGTTTGCTTCTTCTTCGCCTTCTTTAGAGTAAGAAATTATTGTAACTTCTTTTCCTCTATAAAGTGGAGCATCACAAGTTGCACAGTATCCTACACCTTTTCCTAAGAATTCTTCTTCTCCTGGTAAAGGTCTTGTATATTCTATTCCTGTCGCTAATATAACAGTTTTTGCTTCATACATCTTTTGGTTAACCATTAATGTGAAATAGTCTCCCATTGAATATACATTATTAACTCTTTCTTCTATTATTTCTATTTCCATTTCTTTTATATGATTTTGGAAATTTTTAAGTAAATCTTTTCCCTTAATTGAGCTAAATCCTAAATAATTGTTGATAGCTGGTGCTAAAGCTAATTTAGTACTTATCTCTTTGCTTCCAAAAATTATAAAAGACTTATTTCTTATTCTTGCATTTAGTGCCGCTGAAATTCCAGCTGGGCCACTTCCTATAATTGCAATATCATATCTTTCCATTTTATATCATCCCTATTTTATCTAGCTTTATCTATAGCTGCTATTATTTGGTCTTTTGGTAAAAATCCTACTACTGTTTGCATATCTTTTCCATCTTTAAATACTTTCATAGTTGGAATACTTTGAATTCCATATGCACTTGCTGTTTCTGGACTTTCATCTACATCAACTTTTACTATCTTTACATCACTTAATTCGTTGCTTAACTCTTCTAATATTGGAGCTAACATTTTACAAGGTCCACACCATGTAGCAAAAAAGTCTACTAAAACTAATCCTTTTTCTTCTAAAACTTCTTGTTTAAAATTTGTATCATTAATAATTTTCATTTTTCTTCCTCCTATATACCCCTTAGGGGTATCCTTTTTTTTTAATTTTAATCCTTTTTATTTTTTTAGTCAACCCTTTCACTTTATTTTGCTTTTCTACTCTATATTTTATTCTATTTATATATAATTTATTGTAATTTAGTTCTTTTTGATAACATTTTATTCATTTTATCTATATATATCTACTAATAATCCTTGAATTTCATCTACAGTACTTGCAATATTTATATGTTCCATTTCTTCATCTATAAATGCTTTTGTAAGCTCTTCTAATTTTCCATCTATAGTTTCCACTGTTATAAAGTATTGTGTCTGCCAAAAGCTTATATCCTTCTTATTTTCATACATATATTGAAGCACAGACTCTAAGTATTCTTTTATAAGCTTTTTATATCCCATTACATCACCATAGGTTTTGCTTATAGTCAGCCTGTCCCCTTTCTTCTTTATATTACCCATCATTTTTTTTAATTCTTCTTCTGATTTTCTCTCTTTTGCATCACTAAAGCTTTGTGAAAAATCTTTTCTATTAGATATATTTTTAGTTTCTGTTCTTAAACTACTTCCCCTAACTCTTCCTATTTCCATATTTACCCTCTCTTTTTTCTTTTAAAAATAGCTGCTTTTATCTAAAAGCAGCTTATTTTTTTATTTTATAAGTTCAGTTCCTTCAGAACTTTGTTTTATTTTTCCTTCTTTCATTAATCCACCTAGTGCCATTTTAAAGTAATTTTTACTTGTTTTAAACACTTCTTTTATATCTTCTGGATTTGATTTATCATTAAATACCATAAATCCACCATGTTTTTCTAGATAGTTTAAAATATTTTCTCTAATTTCTTCTCTTGCATCTAATCTTTTCTTTCTTGTAGATAATCCAATTACTCCATCTTCATATACTCTTTTCACTCTAGCTTCTACAGTCTCTCCTGGATATATAATATCATTATGCTCATTTCCAAGGATTATCCCTCTATACTTCCCTTCTATACACACCTTTAGTGTTTCTCCACCACTTCTTGCATAAGTAACACATGATACAGCCTCATCTACCTTAAACATATCTTCTTCTGCCATATCTAAGTAATCGTCTATTTCTGTTGTTCCTGCAAGTCTTCCTGTTTTATCTATATATGCATATATAAGATATTTCTTTCCTTTTAAAAGCTTATATCTTTGTTCTCTCATCGGAACAAAAAGATCTTTTTCTATTCCGTTATTTAAAAATGTTCCAAATGGACTTTCTGATACAACCTCTAAATGTCCTACTTCCCCTACTGTAATTATAGGTTTTTTCATAGTTGCAACCATTCTATCCGTTGAATCTATATAAACAAAAACCTCTAACTCATCTCCAATGCTTAGCTTTGATCCCTTTGCTAAAATCTTTGGAAGTAACACTTCATCTCCTTGCTCATCAATTAAAAAGAATCCAAACTCTCTTTCTTTATTTACTTTTACTTTATTATATTTACCTACTTTAATCATTTTTTTCTCCTAAACTTTTAATATTTTTTACTTATTTCCACATAATGCTTTGCTGATTCTCTAATTCCTAATATTTCTTCTTCTTTTAATTTCCTTACTGCACGTGCAGGACTTCCTATTATTAAAACCCCTTCTTCAAACTCTTTATGTTCAGTTACTAAAGCACCTGCTCCAACAATAGAGTTTTTAGATATTTTTGCACCATTTAAAATAATAGCTCCCATTCCAATTAAGACATTTTCTTCTATTTCACATCCATGTATAATTGCTCCATGTCCAACAGTTACATTATTCCCTACTGTAACATCATAGTTAACATCTCCATGAACCACAGAATTTTCTTGTATATTAGATTCTTTTCCAATATGAATTTTGCTCATATCTCCACGTAATCTAGCACCAAACCAAATACTCGAATCTTGTTCTATTATAACATCTCCTATTATATCTGCACTTTCTGATATATATGTATTTTCTCTTATTTCAGGTTCTTTTCCATCAAATTTTAGAATCAAAAAACTCACCTCTTTATGTTTATATATTTATTTTATCATTTAAAGCTTTTATTGTCATTATTCCCACACCTCTTAGACTATATATAATATAGAAATAATTTATTAAGGATAGACTTATGCCAAATATAACTTCTGAAAAAAATATAAATAATTTTATTAATGAACATTCCTTTTACTATGGATTTGTTCATACACATAGCTCCTATTCAATTGGAAATCACTCTCCTCTTGAATGTTTTAATCTTGCTTATAGAAGTAATCTTCACTTCTTAATGATTTCTGATCATAGCGATTTTTTAGACCAAAATTCTGAAAAATGGAATAAAGCTTTAGAACAAACTTATCGTTTAAATAAAAAACGTGAAAATTTCACCGCAATTTATGGGTTTGAAGGAAAATCTGAAGCCCTTGGAGATTTAAATATTTTAAACTCAAACACCTTCTTTAAAGGTACTTTAAAAGATTTAAAACTACTTCCTCTATGGATGATTAAAAATAGGGATGCTATCTTAATCATCAGCAATCCTTTAAAGCCCATTTTAAGCCACGACTATCATCCTATTATAAAGAGCTTGCTTTCTTGCATAGAAGTCACTAGCGGGCTTAATAATAGGTATATTCGTCGTGATAAATATTACCTTAAGCTTTTAGATAAAGGTTTGTTTCTTTCTCCTGTAAATGGATTAACGGAAGCTAAGCTTAATTTTTCAGATACTGAAAATTTAACATGCATAATTTCTAATAAAAACACTAAAGAAGCTTTACTTCAGGCTATTCGCTTAAGAAGGGTTTATTGTACTGAATCTAGAACGCTTCAATTAATGTTTTTTATAAATAATCATTTTATGGGTGATTTTATAGAACGAAGCTCCGTTTTAAATTTTACAATTTTAGTTGAAGATAAAAATTATTTTGTTAATCGAATTGATATCATTTCAAGTGGTGGAAATGTTATTCATTCAATTAAGGATCTCCAACTAAAAAAAATACGCTATCTTTATAATCACATTCCAGCCATTAATGAGGATTGGTATGTATTAAAAATTTATCAAGAAACTGATAAAATATCTATAAGCTCACCTATATTCATAAAAAAAAATCCAAAGGTCTAAGCCTTTGGATTTTTTTCGTTTTTCATATTTTTCACTCTGTTTGGTTTTGCTTTAGGCTTGTTTTTTATAACCTTATCCTTAGCTTTTGGTCCACCAGTTTGGTGAATATCTAAGAACCATAAGAATGCTATTATTATTAATGGTGTTGAAATTAATCCAAACCATGTTTCCGTTACTTTTCCCGATAACTGTATTAAAAATAATATTATTGCAATAACTAATGGAACAAACTTATTTACTCTTACCTTTGGAAATACATATTGCTTACATAGGAATAATATTCCTAGTGTAACTGCTAATAATATAACAAAAGTTATTATAGTTGTTATTATACTCATCTAATTTATGCCCTCCTAAACCGCTTTCTACTATATATAGTAATTTAAAATAAACTTTTTTTCAATACTTTAACAATTTATTTTATTTATATATTGCCATTAATTATATCTTTTTCACCACTTATTTATTAAAATAATAATATTTGATAAATATTTTAAACATTTTCCAATTTACACTTTATAAATTGTCATTTTTTTGTTAAAATAGATTACGATTTATATATTTATCAGATTACTGAGGTGATAATATGGCTAACAATAATAATAATTTACAATTAGATGAATTAGATCTTCAAATATTAGATTTACTTATTAAAGATTGTAGAACTCCATATTTAGAAATCGCTAGAATTTGCCATGTTAGTGGTGGTACTATTCACGTGCGTATGAAGAAAATGGAAGACATGGGAATTATAAAAGGTACTAGAATTATACTAAACCTTCCTAAACTAGGATACGATGTATGCTGTTTCGTAGGTATTTTTGTTGATAAAACATCTTCTTTCGATTTTGTTTTTGATGAAATGCAAAAAATTAAAGAAGTTGTTGAACTTCATATAACAACTGGTGCTTACTCAATGTTTGCCAAGGTTATATGCAAAAACATAAGTGATCTTCAAGAAATACTTATGAATAAAATAAACACTATCGATGGTATTCAAAGAACTGATACTTTCATTTCATTAAATCAACCAATCGATAGAAATATAACTTTATAGTCGATTCTTTATATTATTAAAATAATACTTTTTAAAATAAGTAATTTCTTATCTTAAAAAGTATTTTTTAATTTGAAGTAATTTAAAAGTTTATTTTTTATTAAGTTTCATTTAAGGTTACTCCACTATAATTAGTTTAATAGATTAATTTAGGAGGATGCTATGGACATTAATACTTTTGTTTTAGTATTTTTTATATATTCTTTTTTAGGATGGTGCATTGAGGTTACGTATCAATATTTTAAACATAAAACTTTCATAAACCGTGGTTTTTTAAACGGACCATTTTGTCCTATCTACGGATTTTGTGCAACAATTATAGTTTTATGCTTATCAAGTATTTCTTTAGGTGTTCTTCCACTATTTATTCTAACTTCAGTTTTAACTTCTGTTGTAGAATATGCAACTAGTTATTTTTTAGAAAAATGTTTTTCTTTAAAATGGTGGGATTATTCTGAAGACCCATTAAATTTACAAGGAAGAGTGTGTTTTCATTTTTCTTTAGCCTGGGGATTAGGTTCTGTTTTTGTTATTAAAGTTCTTAACCCACTAATCGTTGATTCACTAAACAATCTTACTATTGGTACATTAGAATTTCTAGCTATTTTAATTGTTACATATCTTTCAATTGATTTTTGCTTCACTTTATATAAATTAATTATGGAAAAAAGAAAAATTTTAATTAGCGATAATAATTTTGATTATACAGATAAATATTAAAAGGGGCTGTCGCACTAAAAAGTAGTGCACAGTTCCTTTTTTATACAAAAAAACAAATCCCTAACTTCGAAAAAGTTAGGGATTCTGATAAAATGTTTGTATGCTTAAAACCAACAT
>NZ_JBOFRG010000348.1:0-4143 GCF_051650885.1 Clostridium sp. | reverse complement strand
TCAGGATAAAATATATAAAGGAAAATTTAAACAATAAATATGAGATCTTATTTTAACTCACGATCTATCTACTTAACTTTCTTAAAAACCGGGCATGCACCCTCAGGGCACGGCATTATGACGTCATACGCCAAAAAGCAACTTCCGACTCAGACAAATTCAAAACAAAGCATGTATAATACACTTCATGGGCCTCATTCATCACAAACCCAGCGTAAACAATACCAATTTAACTTTCAACCTGACCCAAACAATAGTCTTCAACTCACTAAAACCATCACTGCTCTCGAGGACATACATGAACAAGACATATTACTATGGACAAGCGAGTTCAGAGAAATGAGCACTTTATGTAACTGGCCATCAAACCTAGCAATTAGCGTCCTACAATCAGTGATAACTCCATCACTATGCGAAAGCCTTCCTAGGAGATCAACAGATCTCGAAAAACACCTCAACGCATTAGTAAAAAACGCATACCCTATAGAGGATGCAATCATCTACATCTCACAGCTGAGGAAAACATATCAGAAGGACTTTAGACTTATTAAAGATTACCACACCACAATAACAAACATTACAACAAAACTAAGATGGGCACTTGGACTAGCCGATATCGACTACCAAGCACGTATTGCAGAATACTTCTATCACGGATTAGATTACACTACCAAACTAGAAATGGCAAAGTTAAACTTAAAGACAACAACAAGCATAATGGAGCATATACAAGAGGTAGAAAAAACAATCCTGAATCTAGTTCGCGATACTTCTGACACGTACAGAGAAAGTTCAAGAGACCATACCAAACACATGGAAAACCGATACAAAGGACCCTACTGCAAGTACCACAAGACATCTAATCATAGCACCGAGGAGTGCCGAGTACTTGCCAAAAAGGATAACCATGTCCAGAATCACTCTCAACCCAGGAACTTTGTTCTAAAGGAACCTGATTTAAACACCAACCTCCTACAAATAGAAGGGAAGCTAGCGGATATAACAACTAACTTTACAATTGATACTGGCGCAACAAGAAACTTCATTAACGAAGGTTTTTTGCTCAAAAACAATTTGGAAACCATTTTTACAGAGCCATCAGAAGTGACGTACGGGAACGGACAAACTCACACTAGCACAAAATGTGTTAAAAACATCATAAAACAGCTAGGAAACAAAATTATAAATAAACCGGTCAGACTAACAGTAATAAAAAACCTACCAGAGGATATAATTTTAGGGAATTCGTTCTTAAAGGAAAACAACGCAATAATAAACTTTACGGAAAACACTCTACAGTTAGAGGAAACAAAACTTCTGCTCAACAATCAAGGAAAAACAGATTGGATCAACTCACCAGATTATCAGCTGTTATGTAAAACAGACAACCCCAGAAACGGACACCTCAGTAAGGACATACCGGAATCAATTAAAAATATAATCCAGAAAACCATCGAAAACAACCCCGAACTCGGAACACTACCCTCGGAAGGCTTCAGAATACCGCTTTCAGATGATGCACCCGTTTTTTCTAAACCTTACCCTATGCCATATAATCTTCATAAAGCAGTCAAAGAAGAAATTGACAAGCTGATAAAATTAAAGGTAATAAGGAAAAGTAGATCATTGTATGCATCACCAGCCTGGCCGATATTAAAGAAAAACGGCAAAGTACGACTTGTTGTGGACTACAAGAAACTAAACGCGAAAACGGTAAAACAGGCGTTCCCATTTCCCAACATACGTGAGCAACTTCAAACACTTCCTTCAGCAAACTTATACTCACAATTGGATCTCAACATGGGATACTACCAAATTCCAGTACACACGCAGGATATTGAGAAAACCGCATTCGTAGTACCATGGGGACATTATGAATTTCTTAGAATGCCCTTCGGATTGACAAGCGCACCAAGGGAATTCCAAAGATGCATGAGCAACTTGCTGGCCGACCTAAGCTTCGTCAGAATCTTTCTTGATGATGTCCTAATCTTCTCTAAGTCTGAAACAGAACACGCCACACATCTCAAAGCAGTCTTTGAGATTCTTACAAAGGCGGGAGCCTCTATAAATTTCGATAAATCCTCCTTTTGCCAAAAACAGGTAACATATCTTGGGAACATAATCTCCACCGACGGAATTAAAGCAGATGTTTCTCGAGTAGACAACTGCATACTTTTCAAAACCCCCAAATCTCGAAAAGACATAATGAAACTCGTAGGCTTCATAAACTGGTTTAGACCCTACATACCAGGGCTCTCATATATCATAGCCCCAATAACCGAGAAACTATCTAAAACAAAACAGCTAAATTGGAGTACATCAGACGACAACATCATTAAAAAGGTCGTCACAGAGATCAAGAAACAGACCTTACTCAGCTATCCCGTCACTACACAACCATTTACATTGACAACCGACGCTTCAGATTTAGGACTAGGCGCAGCCCTCGTCCAAGAGAATAAACTCATAGGACTGTATAGCCACAAATTTACTAAAACCGAGAGACGCTATACAATAATGGAAAAAGAATTATTAGCTATAATTAAAGCTATCACGCACTTCAAGAACATCATTTTTAACTCTCCGATAATAATAAGGACCGACAATGCTAACATTACTTACCTTAAAGACTCAAACAATAGTAGAGTGCAACGTTGGCGCCTATTACTAGAAGAATTCGATTATAAAATAACCTACATCAAGGGAACGACTAACAAAGCAGCCGATCACATTTCAAGATGCTTTCTAGCGAAATCAAAAAAAGAGGACACGTTTCACTACGACATAAAAACGATAAGAAACCTACAGGTCAAAGACGGAATCTCGCAGGCTTCAAACGATCCTAAATCAAAAAAACTGCGTTTACATGAATCGAAGATCTATGTAGACAATCAAGACCGCATATTCATCCCAGATAGTTACGCGAACACCTTGCTGGTAGAGATCCACAAATATCTTGGTCACCCAGGTCTACACAAGCAACTAAACACAATAAGAAATTACCTCTTAATACCCCAATGCAAAAGCCGAATCTACCAAATCATTAAAAGCTGTAGATTGTGCCAGACAAACAAAATCCAAAGAAACAACTATGGCAAGCTAGTAGGATTCCTATCCACAAGCGACCCTTTCAAAAATATTTCTACTGATATCTTCGGACCCGTCGAAACCGACCACTTCGCACCTTCAAAATTACCAAGTAAAATATTCATCCTTACAGTGATAGACAGAGCAAGCAGATGGACGGAACTAGGAATCCTGACAAAAATTACTGCCGAAAAGGTCGTCGAGACACTCAAAAAAATATGGCTAGACAAACACCCAAAACCATCTACTATATTGTCGGACAGGGGAAAACAGTACACATCCGTACACTTTCGTACAACTATGAAAAGGATGAATATCGACCATTTTTGCACAACTCCCTATAACCCTACCGGCAATAGCCTCAGCGAGAGAATAAACCAAACCTTGGGTTTCATACTTCGAAACCATAATCATGAGTCAATACACACCGCTCTAAAAATCGCAAAAAGATCCCTAAACTATACGTATCACCGCGTTATTGGGATATCCCCTTACGAATATCTCTACAAACACAGCACCCTTGACCCACTTAATCGCAATCTTGAGATTGATCACAAAGCAATATACAATAGAATGCTGAAACACTCCTCAACATCCAATAAACTCCTAAATAAATCAAGGATTACAAATTACTCCTTTAAAGAAAACTCTAAAGTATATGTTAAGAACGTAGTACCCACCTCGAAAATGGACAGCAAATGGCTGGGACCAGGAACGATAGTAGGAATACAAAACGACGGCAATTCTTTTAAAATACTCTTAAACGGACGCTATATCTTCGCAAACATTAAGAATATTCGTCCACACTAGGGAAGGGGTGACTGTCGTGTGCCAACATGTTACACGACTCTCTAGATCTGATTTTGATTCTAGCTTTCTATTTGTTACTGACAATCATTACTGAGACATTGGTTTCAGGATAAAATATATAAAGGAAAATTTAAACAATAAATATGAGATCTTATTTTAACTCACGATCTATCTACTTAACTTTCTTAAAAACCGGGCATGCACCCTCAGGGCACGGCATTATGACGTCATACGCCAAAAAGC
>NZ_JBOFRG010000347.1:0-3475 GCF_051650885.1 Clostridium sp. | reverse complement strand
GGCACGCCGCCAGCGTTCGTCCTGAGCCAGGATCAAACTCTCAATAAAAAGTTTAATCTTAAATTGCTCATAAAACTTACTAATAAAAGAATTGCTGGTTTAAGTTTGTTTATATATTAATCTGTTCAATTTTCAAAGATCATCTATCGCTTCAAGCGACTTATTTATCTTATCACTTGGAAACTTTCTTGTCAACAACTTTTTTCTTGTTGTTTTTTTCGTTTGTTCCCTTGCGACAGGATTTATTCTATCACAAATTCTACATAACTAATATATATTTATAATCTTAATTTTGAATTATTTCTATATTTCTCTTTTATATATATAATTTTCTCTTTTTTTCTTATATTGATACACTAGGATAAGTTTTTGTTTTATTTTTCATATTTTTCTTCTATTTATGTAAAATAGCATAAAAAAAAGACTATTTTTTCTTAAAATAAATAATCTTTTTCCCTTCAAATTTATAATTTAAATCCTTTTTCTTTTAATTTTTCTAATCTAAACCCAATTTCTCTATTTATTTTTTCTAAAGAAATCTTTAGATATTCATCTCTTTCCATTTCCCCTTCTAAAATTGAATATAAATTAATATCATTTCTATCAAAATATCTGTCAATTAACTCTTCTTCTAATTCTCGGTTCTCTTTTATTTCTCCACTATGTACAATATTCTTCACATCAAACCCATTTTTCTCTAATTCTAAAGCCACTAGTGAAAATCTATGACATTCTATTGGATTTTGCTTTGCTCCTAACAAGCAAATACTATATCCTTTATCAATACCACTCTTTAATCTTTCTATCCCTTCTTTAAAGCCCTCACTTTTTACTACTTTCTTGAAATCTGCATATCCTTCATTTATATAAAACTCTCTTTTTTCTTTTTGTGCTCCAAATTCCTTCCCCATATATACATATGTAATATCATATTTTTTAAGATTCTCCTTTACGACATTCAAATTATACTGAATATTATATTTTGAATATGGTGTTCCTCTTACATCTACAATTGTATCTATATTATATTTTTTAATCATTTCTACCAACTGATCAATTGAATAGTTTGAATGACCTATTGTATATATATCTCTTTTCATTTCTTTTCACCTATCTTTTATTTAAAAGTCTATTATTTTATTTTTACGCTTCTCTATTGCTCTCTATTTTTTCCTAACCTTATCAATGTTTTATACCATTTTATTTTTACTAATCTTAAATATCCCGCTAAAGCTACCACGACAAACAAAATTGCAATTAAGGCGATTATTCCAAAACCACTTCTTCTATAACCCCAGAATGCAATTATTCCAATTAAATACACTTGTATATTTACTACCACCAATACAATTATTGTTGATCCAATCTTTTTCTTGCTTATATTAAAACTTCTTGCAATAGCTTTAAATATATTTTTTTCTTTTTCTTCTATGATTAAATATTCTACTGGTAAAAATATCATATTTATTAATAAAGAAATTACTATCACCAAAACAACGCTGATCAATACAGTATTTTTCACTTGTTCTAAATATATTCTTACATTTCTTATTTCTAAAGTATCTTTCACAATATCCATTCCTGCAATTATTATTGGTGCTAATACTATTAGATTATTAATAATCTTCCATACTAATAAATTAATATATGCTTTTACTCCAATATTACTTTTATGAATACTTGTAGCAATTCCCTCTTTCTCAGATACTAATAAAAATTTATTAAACAATCCATTTACTAAAACACTAATAATAACTGAAAATAATATCCCTAATATAATACTTAATTTTTCTCCTATTGCAACAGCAATAATATTAACTGCAAATAGACAAATTAAAAAAAGACCTATTTTTAGAAAGAACCCTAATTTATCATCTAAAATTAATTTTCTACTTTCACTGAAAACTCTCTTTCTTTCTCTTTTATTTATATTTTCCACTTATTTCACTCCTATATTTCTAAAACTTTAATTCCATTTATTATAACTTCTTTTTATTGAATTTTTATTAATTTAAGCTAAATTCATTTCTGTTTTCATAATGTTTTCTCTTTTTGCCTCTTTGGCTTATATTATTTTTTGTTATTTGACATACAAGAAAAAAACACATACACTATATATGGTTATGAGTGTATGCGTTATTACTTGCTTATAGCATAGTTTAACGTCTTTGCTTAGACAAATAGACTAGTGATAATGTCAGTTATCTTTAGTCTTTTTTATTACAATTCTTTTTATTTTTACAAAAAAATAGAGCCTTAATATTAAAGCTCTGTAATAGTATCCTTGTCTTGATACAATTCTTTTTGTCTATTCATTTCATTACAGAATGTAATTGGATCAGGATTAGGACCTGTTACTGCTAGTATCTTTTCAATCCTTTTAGCTGATTCCTCAGTTTGTTTTCTTAATAGTTCTTTTCCATACTCAGTTAATGCTTCCATTATTATCACCTCAGGTAGATTATAATCCAAGTAGGTTAATGGATGCAAACCATTTGTTGAATGCCAGCCATGGATTAGGTATGTAATCTATATACACACCTTTCTTTCTTGTATTTTATTAACTCCTATTTTTATATTTTTAATTTCGCATATAAATTTCAAAGAAATTTTTTATTATTTAACTTCTACTACAGTTTTTACATAAATAAAAAGGCTTAAATTAAACCTAAGCCTTTTTTTGGTACACCTAGAGGGATTTGAACCCCCGACCTGTGGATTCGAAGTCCATCGCTCTATCCAGCTGAGCTATAGATGCTTATTAACTATTTTATCCACACTTTTGTCTAATATCTTTTTATATTTCAATTTTTCTGTGGATTAATTTCAATTTTTTGTGATTTATTTTATTTTTTTACATTAAATAAGAAATAAAAAAACAACTTATTTCTAAGTTGTTTAAATTTGGAGCGGGTAGTGAGAATCGAACTCACCTTTCCAGCTTGGAAGGCTGGAGTATTACCGATATACGATACCCGCATAAATAATTATGGTGCAGATGAAGGGAGTCGAACCCCCACACCTTCCGGCGCTAGATCCTAAGTCTAGTGCGTCTGCCAATTCCGCCACATCTGCATGTTCATAATTATTGGTGGCTCACCGGGGAATCGAACCCCGGACACCATGATTAAAAGTCATGTGCTCTACCGACTGAGCTAGTGAACCATATTTTTGGCAGGGATAGCAGGATTTGAACCTACGAGTGCCACAGTCAAAGTGTGGTGCCTTACCGCTTGGCGATATCCCTATATAATGGGGTGGACGATGAGACTCGAACTCACGACAACCAGAACCACAATCTGGCGCTCTACCAACTGAACTACGCCCACCACTAAATTGGTGCGTCTTAAGAGATTCGAACTCCTGGCCCACGCCTTAGAAGGGCGTTGCTCTATCCAGCTGAGCTAAAGACGCATATGGAGCGGGTAGTGAGAATCGAACTCACCTTTCCAGCTTGGAAGGCTGGAGTATTACC
>NZ_JBOFRG010000346.1:0-4961 GCF_051650885.1 Clostridium sp. | reverse complement strand
TCTTTTTGTTCATTCATAATCCTTTCAAATGCTCTTACGAGTTCAGCTTGGTTAAGCTGTTGAACTTCATGAAGTCTACATTGTTCTTCACCTCTGCGAGCAATGCTTGTGACCAGTTGTATATGCTGTGCATTTTGTTCTTTTATTAATCTTTCGATTACTTGATTAAACTCTCTGGTTGAGTTCTTTGTTTGTTCCATTATTTGTTCAGTGTTTTCTTGGGTGTTTTCTTTCAGCCTTTCTATATTTCCTTCTAGAAATTCTTGAAAGTCGCTGTCCATTGATCTAGCAATTTTTCTACACGATCCTATACAGTTTTGTGTATTTGGGGTCGGTGTATTAATGTCATTTGAGCTTGGTATATGCTCAAATTCTTCCCTAGACCTAATTCTTGATGAACTTCTTGATCTTCTGACATTGCCATTATTGCTGTTACTCCTGCTGTTGTTATCTCTGGTGATAGCCATTGTTGCTGGAGTTACAACTGTTACTTGACTGGAATCTATCAATTCTTCGTCAGATGAACCAATATACACATTATCCAGGACTAATTCTGTCGGATTAGGCATATTCCTCACTTATTGAGAACGATCCCTATACAGCTATAAATAGCCAATTGACTGATGCGTCTTAATAAACAGGGTCTCTGTTGATTAAATAAATATTTATATAAGACTCAAGTCTATCCTTATATTATATATATAATTAATTGATATTATATATATAATTGATATTATAGTTACTTATAGTCTAGGATCTATGTGTTGGTTATTATAAGTGTTTTCAATGTTCAGAACCATGATTCAAATTAATGAATTCAGAGTTTGAATTAAAATTAACATAGTTATATCTTCATCATGAATTGGTGACCGGTTTCTGTAAATTCTAATTAGAATTTACTTCATCAGACCTTAACTTCATGATTATTGATGAAGAAAACTGATTCTGTTAATTATTCAAACACTCTGGATCCTGTGTAGGCCTCATCGGTTTCTTGGCTAGATATCGATAAGGTCCTACCCCTGGATCCATGGGTTTAAATACCCTCTATTATGTGATGTGTTATTTCTCCCTAGTAGTTTTAGGATTTAGGGTAGAATTAACATCACAAATTTCATTTATTTGATTATTGAATTTATATGGTTTCAGCAGCTTGGGATTATTGACGTAGGCAATCAAAACTCTTGTTGAAGGTATTAGCTTACCCATGAGTTCTGTTAATTTTCTTTTTAATTCTTTTAATTGTTGATGCCATCTTGGATCATATCTGATTACAATTGGAATTAAAGTATGTCTTATGACAGTTGGATACCAAATACTCAGAGATTTCTCTTTTATCCATGGTACTTTGGCTTTTTGTCTAGTCATTTCCAATTTCTTGAATATTTTATCGATGGCTTCTTGTCTTTTGTTATATTCAATTGATATGTATGTTTTATAACAAATATCAATTGGATACCCTCTTTCTCTAAGACATTTTATCAAATGGATTGCAGCAGTATGATAATCTTTCATATTACTACAAAGGATTCTTCTTCTCGTCAATTCCGTTCGGATGATTCCAATTTTTGTTGCAGTAGGATGTCCTGATTTCCAAGGCACATACTGATATGCACTAAGCTTTTTATAATGCATGTTTGTATGTATTTTAACTCTATTGTTAATCTCATCCAAGCTTCCTGATATGTCTATATCAAGGAAGTTAATTGTTTTAGTATTTAATTCTTTTGCTTGAACAATTTCTGCTGTATTCCAATCAAATTCTAGTCTGTCTGAACCTGTAAACTCATCTGTAAGTTTAAATGGTTTGATACAATTTGTCATAAGTATTTTACACTCATCAATTGATAAACCATTAAAGATAGCCAGTACATCATCATAGAATCTAAAATAATGTAATAGATTTTTATTATTAAATATCTGTGATTGTACTTCTCTGTAGTGGACTGTTAGGTTGGCTAGAATAGGGCTAGATTCACTACCCATACATAGACCATGTATAGGTTTATACATCTTACCTTGATGAGTAAAGCATGACGCATTAACCAATGTATATATAAGTTGTCCCCATTCCCTTTCAGATACCTGTTTCAAAAGGATTTTAACTGATGGGCTTGAGGCTAAGGCTGTCGATGCTACTATCGATGCTTCCCTTAAATCGATGTTTGTGTACATCGATTTTATATCAGCTATAATCATCACTGCTGTTGGGGGTAGCTGGATATTCATCAAAGTTTTGATTACCTCTACTGTAGAGAGTAGGATGTATTTAATTTTATACGTTATATGCTTGAGCATTAACGCTAAAAATTTGTGTACGCCAGATAATTTATTTTTGCACATTGGGATGATAGGTCGGATAGGCGGTCTCTCTATATTTTTATGGATCTTTAAAAGTCCATACATAGTAGGGTTCATTTTTCCTTTATCCATTTTTTCTTCTATATATCTTAGTGCATGTGATGGATTCTTTTTACCTAAGAATCTGTCAAGATTATTTAATCTAGCATTACACCATTTCTTTATCCAGTTTATCCTCATTTCTATGTCTTCTAACTTGTCCAATGGTATATAGGTATCAGGCTGGTTGATGTGTTCCATCATAAGTTCATTATATAGTTCTTTATTAATGATTGCCAGTCCCATGTTTTTGTCTGTGTTCACCAATAACCAATCTTGATTTAGTCTGTTGTTTATAATGTTTAACGCGGCTTGATGTTTTCTACTGACGTTGGTAAACATTTTGTTATTTGGTTTTGTTGTATTAAACCATTCATCAAGAAAGCTTTTAATTGGATGAATCATCAGCAAATCTTTGTCATGTGGCATATATGTTTTGTTTGAAACATACATTGGCGGAATTGGTCCGTCATCATTATATCTGAACATGAACTTGAGAGCAATTCTTCTATATAATGCAAATTGGGCATTATGTAGTTCTTCAAAAGATAAAGGCTTCGGGCTTCTGGTGAAGTTGAGTCCTAATGAGAGTAATTGTTTGCATTCATATGGCATGTTGTTAATGCCTATGGCATGTGCCTTTGTTTTGAGGCAATTTTCAAATTTTTCTAATGGCAGTAATATGATCATAGTTCTGATTATATCATCATTATTGATCTTTTTCCTGATTAGATATTTGATTAATTTACTCCTTGCTTTGTCTCTATCTGTAGAATTCTCGATAATGTGATGATGTAAATACATCTCCTTAATCCAATACTTTAGTTGCTATCTTTGGCGATTGTTTCTGTTATTCGCGTTTTTTCCTTTATTAGTATTACTTTTCTGAGTATTTTTAATCACCCTTGTTTTCTTTTTATTATTATTTTGAGTGTTTGGAGCTTTATTATTTTGTTTTCTTGTATTCTTGGTGTCTGCAATTCTAACAACCCTTGGTGTACTTAGACTTGAAGAACGTGTTATTCTGTTGGGTCTAGGTTGTTCATTGGTGTTGTTATTATGTGCATTTGATCTTGCTCTACTCAAACTTCTAGTGTTTCTGTTTCCAGACTGATTACTTTCTTTGGAAACTGATCTTGTTCTACTCGATTGTCTCGATGGTGAGGGCGAGTTTTGTCTCGATCTTGAGTGATTAATTATATCGTTATTTCTTTGTTTTGGTCTCCACATAAGCGTATTAGTTTGTAGGAATTTCCAAAGCATGTTTAATTTCTTATTTTGGAGTTGATATGCATTCGCATATTTCTTATCTATCTCCATGATTTTTGATGCTATGGACTCATACATGGGAGACTCTATCTCTGCATTAACCCTTTCTTGTATGACCTGTTCTGTCATTTCAATTTGTTTATCCCTTTCATTAAGCCTGGCTTGTCTCGTTTCAAAGTCTTCGGTTAATTTACTAGTTCTAATAAACAATATAAATTCCAGTGCAGGTAAAATCTTTTTAGGTAGGGTTATAAGTTGACGTTGTGTCATTTTCTGAAATAACGGTAGTAATACTGTTTGAACAAGGTTTCCAAGTGTATTATTAAACTCCATCTTCATTTCATCTCTGGTTGCACAATCTTTTTCTATACTGCGTTTCCAATCATTAATAATTGAATCTCTGATTAGCTGTATTCCTTTAGCTGTATTCTCTTGTTCAGCTGTGGTTGGAGTATAATCTGATTCAGGTTGTAAAGATTTGGAGATGTTTTGGAGTTTATTATCCACATGTTTGGGGAATTTTCCTTGTTGAATAAACATATCGTTAACTAGAACTTTGTAATGTGCTTTCATTAGCTTCCTGAAAATATCTACCCATTCATCACAGAATCGTTTCAGTTCGTTCTTTTCATTGAGGGAGTTTAGGAATGCAATTGTTGTAGGATAGTGGTCTTTTGGTTTATGGATTTTTTGGTGTGCTTCCAGTTGTATCCATTTGAATCCAGGAGCACATTCTCTACAATTTGCTTTAGGAAGTATGTCGCTAAGTGTAATCACATTAGTTGGGATTTCTTCTATTTTGTTATCTACAGTCACATTGTTTATGGTTAGACATATTCTTGGTTTTTCTGTGCTGGAATGATTCATACTGATGCCAGAAACTGTAAGATTTCCTCCATTCCCAGTAGCGGCTGAGGTGGGTGAATCTGCACAGTTCATTTCCAATCTAACACCATGATTATTAAAAGAAGAAATAAGGGCTTCTGCAACCCTAGGTCCTAGTTCTTCGAAACACTTACGATGTATGATTAATTCATTACTCATTTCATGAATAATCTGTCTGTTGGCATTGTCATTATTTAATTGAGCGTTATGGTTATTTTTCAACTCTGCGGTTAATCGCATTAATGAGTCTATGATTATGTTGAACGTTTCTTTTTGTTCATTCATAATCCTTTCAAATGCTCTTACGAGTTCAGCTTGGTTAAGCTGTTGAACTTCATGAAGTCTACATTGTTCTTCACCTCTGCGAGCAATGCTTGTGACCAGTTGTATATGCTGTGCATTTTGTT
>NZ_JBOFRG010000345.1:0-26597 GCF_051650885.1 Clostridium sp. | reverse complement strand
ATATTAAAGGTATAGCCTTCTCCTGTATCTCTGTTGGATTTTTAATTCCATTTTTATTTAAAACCTCTACTAATGAGTCACTAATTCTAAGTTCTTTAAAATTCATATTTCCCTAGCCTTTCTTTAGCTTTTGCTAAATCTTAATGTATATCCTTTAAATGATACTATTAACCTTCTTTAAAAGCAATTTTTATTTATTATTCCCTATTTTTTTCTATGTAACCATTTATTCACTCCTTGTTAATATGCAAATCATATTATTTCTGTAAAATTTATCTACATATTAAAATTTTAGGAGGTAAATAATTTTGAATAAGAAAAAAACAATAATAGGAATTATAATTGCAGTAGTAGTAATTATTATAATTGCGGTAGCTGCTTTCTTTATAGCTGTTCCTTCTTCAAAAGCATTTAATGGAACTAAACCTATTTCATTTATTGTTAAAAAGAATGAAAAGGTTAATGATGTTCTAAATGGCTTATCAATGAATGGTACACTTAAAGACAGTACCTTTAAAGAACTTTACACAAATGTAACTGGAGAAAATTTTGATGTTACACCTGGGGTTTATACAATAAATCCAAATGTAACAACAAAACAACTTTTAACTGTTCTTAAAGAACAAAAAACTATAACTGTTGTTATTCCTGAAGGAGCAACTGTAACTAGCATAGCTAATATATTTGATACACTAGGTATGTTTACACAATCAGACTTCTTAAATGCAGTTAAAAACTATCCTTTACCAGAGTATATCAAGCCAATTAAAGGGCAAGAATATGCACTACAAGGATATCTTTTCCCAACAACATACCACTTTAACAAAGGTGAGTCTGCAAACGAAGTTATAAAAACTATGGTATTAAACTTTGTTACTAGCTTAGATAGAGCACAGGCTAATACAAAAGTTAAAATAACACCAGCTCAAATAAATACAGTATTAACTAGAGCATCTGTAATTCAAGCATTAGCAAAAACTAATGAAGACATAGACAATGCCTCAACACAATTAGTTAATGATTTAAAAAATAAACAACCAATTGGTATAGATAGCTTAGGAACTACACTTCCAACTGCTCCAATTTGTAATCCAAGTGAAAAAGCTATAGAAGCTTCACTTAAAACATTTAAATAAGAAATAGGCTCAGTATAAATTAACTACTGAGCCTATTTTTATTTAATTAATCTTTCATCTATTAATGAAATGATTTTATCTTCCTCTGCATCTTCATAATATCTAAAGTCTATTACTTTATCTAAAGTCTTTATTATAAAGTAATTTTCATTATTTACCTTATATCCACTATAGCTTCCTAACTCTTTAAATTCTAAATTTGCAGAAAATCCTTTTAATTCTTTTACTTTTCCATTAAAATAAAAATCTATTATCCATGGGTACTCACTTTCTATTATGTCATAACCTAAAACACTATCTGAATAAAAAATATAGCTTCCAAGCATTCCTTCGCTTTCATTTATACTAATCTCTTCTTTATCACTCTGTACTCCAAAATCCTCACTAGATAAATTTATTTCAACATTCTTTCCGATATCAGAAAATGCTATACTTGTTAAACCTACCACTATGATTATAAATGAAAATATCCCAGATACAATCATTATGGCTTGTTTTTTCTTTCCTTTCCATTTAGAAGCTATAAATAGAATAAGTATAGCTATAGCTACAATCCCTATGCTAGCTAACCCTAATTCCTTTGCAGATATAAAAAGCATTAGTAAAGCAGAAATATATAAAATAACAAAAACTTTATCCATAATTCTTTTTCTCTTAATTTTACTAATAGAAGAGTAGCTTATTTTTTCATCACTTTTCAAACCCTTTCTAGCTCTAATGAAAAATACTATATACCTTATAAAATCTACTATTATATTAATACCAACACCAATTACTACAACACCCATTATAACATTAACATTATTAGTTAATGTGTATGGATTCATATTTATAAACAATCCATTTATTGTTAAAAATCCTAGCCAGCATATTAAAAATGCTAACTTTAAAAACTCCTTAGCACTAATTTTAGCTATCTTTTTAAACTTTTCTTCTTCACTAATTTGTATAGGTTTTTCTTTTTCCTTTGAACAAAATACTAAAAAATCTCCCCATTCATAGATAAAATCCCAATTCTTTTCTCTATAAACCGCCTTAACCTTTCTAGCTTCCTCACTATCCTGCCATTTCATAAATCTATTTGGTATAAATTCAACAGAATAATGTAGCTCCTCAGGTTCACTTTTTCTAAACTTCATATATGTACCATATATACTTACTAACTTCCATCCCTCTAAAGCCTTTTCACTTAAATATTCCTCAATTCCCTCACAGTCAAAAGCATAAAACTTACATATCTCATATTTATTTTTCATCTCAAATCCCCCCAGTAATATTTTACCATCTAAATTATGTATATGTATATCCCCACTTTACTTTTTACCCTTCATAGATTAATATATCCTTAGAAGATTCTACAAATGAAAAGAGGTTAATTTTATGGAAAAGAAAAAAGAAAATTCAGAAGAAAAGGTAGCTGTTGAAGCACCAAAAAAGATTAAATATCAATGTTTACATACAGAAGAGGCTAGAGAATGTACTTGCCTTAGAAGTAAAGGCTTAGTATTAATGAAATAATCAAAAAAGCATCACCAAGAAAGTTAAAAACTTTACCTCGTGATGCTTTTTTTATATTTTTAAATATATAAATTTTATTTACCCTAATACTCTAAATTTTACTGCTTATAATTTCAAATACATTGTTGTCTTCAAAATCTTTTTTTATATTAGGACTTATAATTTCCTTAAGTCCCTCAACGCTAACCCATCTATAAGCTATATGTTCTTCTGAAAGACCAACTTCCCCACTTAAATACTTACATAAATACACAATTACAACCATTTGAGTATCTTCATCAGTTACTGTATTTTTTGCATATAAAGTTTCTAATATCTCAATCTTTATCCCTGTTTCCTCTAAAACTTCTCTTTTTAAAGCTTCATCAAGGCTTTCTCCAAACTCAATCTTTCCTCCAACAGCTTCCCAGCTTCCTGCTGCAATTTTATCTTGGAAAGACCTTCTAACAGTAAGTATCTTTCCATCCCTTAAAATAACGCCCTTCACAACTGCTTTAGTTTCCTTCATTTTCTATCTTCCTCCGTTCAAATTACATTTTCAATTATTTTTATTAAAGATGTATAAGACTTCTTCTCATTCTTATATTCTGATATAAACTTAAGCCATATCTTTTCTAAAAGTTCCTCAAAAGAAATTTTAATTCTATAGGCTTCATAAACCTCCAGTAATATAAGCTCTCCCTGTCTTATACTATCATTTTCCATAATAATCTCTATGTATTTATATTCTTCTTTATATATAACAACATCCTCAACACTATTCCCTTTTACAAGCCGTAAAGTTTTTTCAGTTTTCTTATAATTATTCTTCAACATCTTATATATCTCTTTTATATTATAGCTTTTCACTACATTTTTTACAAAATCTAAATAAAGACTCATCAAAAAATGCTCTATATAGAACTCCTCATCTAACTCTTTAGTTATATAGCTACATAATAATTCGGTTCTATAAAAATCCCCCTTAGGGATTCTTAGCTCAAGTTTTCTATTATATTTTCTTCCTCTAAAAATCCTTCTAAGTAAATCCATACACATACCTCAAAAATTTTTTTATTTTATGTATAAGCATATGAATACTTTTCTAAAATTATGTCAACAATCTAAATATTAATAATTAAGGAGTGATTTTTTTGAAGAAAAAAGAAAAAGATTTAATAAAAGCATTAAAGAAAAAAAATACTATAAAAATTACTAAAATTAAATAAGCAAGTATCTAAAAGAAAGCTCCCATACAAAACCTTTTTACTCTATCGTAGCTATCACCCATTCAATTTACCTTTTAGGGAGCAATAGATTATATATAAAGGACTGATTCACAGTCCTTATTTTTTTGCCTTAAATTTTAAAACTTTCCTTTACATAAATAAAGCAGTAAGATTCCAGAAACCTTACTGCTTTAGAAGTTTTTTCTTAATATCTCTTGTATTTATTTCATTTCCACCTAATGTATATGCCATAAGTGCTGACCCCATTGCAGGTCCAATCATAGCTTTTTGTATTATACAATCAATATCTGCTTCTTTTAAAAATCTTTTCAATGGCTCTAAAATAAGATTTTCAGCTCTAAATGCACCACCAGTGTATGAAACAATAAAGTTTTTCTCCATATTAAGCTTTTCTTTTAATGCCTTTATTAGAAGAAATATTTCATAAGCTGCATCTTCAAATATCTTTCTCGAAGCTATGCAACCTTCTTCTGCAGCTAATATCCCTATATCACATAGCTTTGCAAACTCTGTCATAGATAAATTATACTTATTAAATATTAAGTCTACCACACCATAATAATCATCTATTCCAACATCAGTTTCTAATATTTCTATTAATCTTGTTTCCTCTTTTCTTCCATCCTTCTGCTTAGTATATTCATTTACAAGCTTTATACCAATCCATTGGGCACTACCTTCATCACCAATAATCGGACCCCAACCGCCAACACGCTCTGACTCTCCTCTTTCATTCATTCCAAATGCAATACTCCCTGTACCTGATACTATATTAATTCCTGGTCTACATAAAGTTCCTGCTGCCCAGCTTGAAATACTATCATTATCAATTGCATAAGTAAATCCACTTAATATATCATGACAAGCATCTTCTACAATTTTCTTACTTCTTTCACTTTCTCCATACCCTTGAAATCCTAAAAAAATAAATGCTATTTCCTTCTTCTCTATTTCAGTTCGTTCTATAACTTCATTAATTCCACTCAATAATTCAGTCTTAAAAAAATTAATATCTATATGTTGAACATAAGTAATTCCTCTTCGTATTTCTAATATCTTTCTTAAATCTTTATCGATTAAAACGTATTTCGTTTTTCCCATATCCCCTGTTATACCCAAATAATACATCTATACTCCCCCCAATAAAGTATTCTCCTTTTATAATACTACATTTTTCCTTTTGTGTATAATATTATAATAAATGCATTTCTATATAAAACTAATATTTTATAATAAACCTCAGTGAAATTCTAAAAATAAATAGATTCTAAACTTCAAATAATATAAAAATAAATTTTGCTAAACTTCGTATTAACATATGTATTTAAATTTCACTTTAAGTATTACTTAATTTTATTACTTAAAATTTTATACTTTTCCAGACATTCAAAAAGGAACTATCTCTTTTGAGATAATTCCTCTTAATACTTAAAATTTAATCATTTGATTCTAACCCTCTTGCTTTTTCTTCCATTCTAATAGACATTTTAATAAATGGTAGGTACATAATTGTTGCTAAAATTAAGTTAAATCCACTTAACAATGCTCCACTAATGCTTCCTGTTGCTAAGAATCCTGATAAAATAGGTGGTGTTGTCCAAGGTATGTTTTGAACTATAACTGGATTTACAAGTCCAGTTGATAATGCTAAGTATGATATTACAGATAATACTATAGGTATTAATATAAATGGTATTGCAATGATTGGATTTAATACTACTGGTAACCCAAAGATTACTGGTTCATTTATATTAAATACTCCTGGTGGTAATGATAAAGATGTTATAGCTCCATATCTTTCTCTTGATTTCTTTCCTGCAATTAATATTGCAATAAGAATTCCAAGTGTAGCTCCAGCTCCTCCAAGCCATACAAAAGCTGAGAAGAATGGTCCTGTAATTACATTGTATCCTGATGTAGCTCCTTGCTCTGCAAGTTGCATATTTTCAGCCGATAATGAAGTAAATATAGGTAATGTTATACCATCAGTTACATTCATTCCATGAAGTCCTAAGGCCCATAACACACATACTACAAATGGATAGAATATTGCCGTTCCAATAGAATCAGTAACTGACTGAATTGGGGCTTGTATAACTTTAGTTATTAAATCTGGTAAATACTCTCCTGTGAAAGTTCTAAGTGCTAGTCCAACTCCAACTATGAAAATTAAAGCCACTATCCCTGGTAGCATAGTCTTAAAACTTCTAGCTACAGCTGGTGGAACCATATCTGGTAATTTTATTTCAAGCCATTTTACCTTAGTAAGATATCTTAAAACCTCAACTGTTATAAGTGCTATTATAATACCTGTAAATAATGCAGTTGCTCCAAAATTGCTAGCTGCAAGTCCTCCTGAAACCTCAATCGCCGCTCCACCATCTGCTGGTGTGAATAAAACAGTTTGCTTAGATAAAGCTAAGAAAGCTGCTGCTGAAACAAGTCCTCCCTCAAGTCCCTTATTTCCATATGAAGTCCATAATGAATGTGCTATTGCCATGCATGAGAACAATGCCATAAACGAAAATGCTCCCCATGATATATTTTGACACAACTCTGAAATTTGCATTCCAAATGAATTATTCTTTAAAAAATTTTGTACAAATGAAATTGGAATATTATTAACTAAGGTAGCAACAGATGCAACCATCGTTAATGCTATCATAGCTAAAAATCCATCTCTTATTGCAATTAAATGTCTTTGGTTTCCTATCTTAGAAACTTTAGGCATAACCTTCATTTCCATGAATTCGATTACATTATTCATTGAATCCCCTCTTTTCATCTTATAGTTCTTTAACATTTTTTCTCTGCTATGCCTTAATTTTATGTCGAATTTTGTAGAATGTCAACACTTTATTAATTTTTTGTACATATTTTATTCATTTTGTTGCTATTTTTTTCTTTAATTCATCTGTTAGTATAATTAAACCTATCACTTTCATGGCCTTATACTCTGATCTTCAAATATCTAATTTCTCTATCTAATAATCTAACTCTAAGATATACTTTTTCTTTCTATTACCAGCATAACTATCAATAAAAAGCTTTATACTAGCAGATTACCTATCTCCAAAATATTTATATTCCTCTCATCCCAAATTCACAAAAATAAATTTCATATCCTTATTTCGCTAAATAAAATTTTAAAACGAAATAATTCTTTCTAAAACTAAAAACTTGATTTACTTTAACTTTTAGTATTCAAGTTATATATCAAAAAAAGAAATGCCGAAAATCTCGGCATTTCTTCTATCTTTCTTTTAATTTACTATTTATGTTTTGTTTTATTTTAACAATTAAATTATATGCTGAATCAAATTTATTTTGTTTAGCAAGCTCTATTGCTTGTTGTATTTGATTTTGCACAGCTTCTCTATCTGTTGGTTTTAATTTAGATAAATTTATATTAGATAAGTCTGTAAGCTCTCCTCCAATATACTCTTTATCATAAGTAATAGCTTCACTCTTAAGTCCATTATACTTTGTTTCTATTTTCTCCATAGCTTTTACTGCTTTGAATTTTATTGCTTGCTCTGAGTCTCTAACATACTCTTCATAATCTTTTCTATATTTTCCTATTAATATTTCTGAATACTCTGTTTTAGTATTCTTATAATAAGCTTTAAAGTTGTCTGTAAGCTTTACCTCTCTGACTGTATTAAAAATAAGTCCAGCTAAAATCAATATTGCTACAATAACTGATATAACAATTTTCTTCATTAATATTCCCACCTTTAATCAACATATTATCTTAAAATTATCTTTTAAATATACATATAATTTATGTACTAGATATTCTTAAATTTAAAATTCTTTATTAATTTTTTACATTTATATATTTTTTATACCTATCAGTACTTATCTTTTAATTTCAAGTTTTTCTACTTAATCATATATTACATTTATATTTTTACTTACATCTCCATAATTATTTGTGTCTCTACAATCGTATCTATCTACGTAACTACAAACATATATGTTTACATCTATAACTACGTAATCATATATGTAAACATATATGTAATTATCTACATTTGTACTTATGTAAGTGTAAATGTAGATGTATATAATTACGTTTTTAGTTGTACATTTGTAAGTGTATCTGTATGTAATTACGCATTTGTTTTCGTTTGTGTTTACATATATATTTGTGCTTTCGTATACGTATACGGTGTTAGCTTTGTATGTGTTTGTAGTTACACTTATAGAATCGTCAATAGTAGTACATACGTATTTAACTGTGCTTGTATATATGTTGATCTATTACTTGCTACACTTTATCTTATAACTTCTGAAAGAAATAAATTTTAATTCTATAATCCTTTATTCACCAAACTATTTGGGTTATTTTAATAGGTTTAGTTTAGAAATTTTAATTCTATAATCTCCTATAAATGCTTATTTTATCTATATCATCATATTTGAAAACATTTTTGTAAACATAGTTGTAATCCTATATGTAAGTGTCCATATCTGTAAATATATATTGAACGATTTAATTACAATCTTTAGAACTTTCTTTAATTTATATATCTAACTATTGTTTCATTATTTATATACAATTTATATATATATAAGGTATGATAATTTTTATTAATCATCATACCTTATTGTTTTGTATCAACCTAATTAGTTGATATTATCTATATAAATTTAAATATTTTTTAGTTATTTAATCTTTAACTAATCCTAATACCTAAAGATTTTATTTTAAATAGTATTCATTTATAATTGTGTGTTAAATTCTTTCTAATATTATAAAATCTGCACCAGTTCCATTATCTTTTTTAAGAATTTTTTTTATTCTAAAACTATTAATTTCTTCTAAATATTTAAATATATTTCTATCTTTTATACTCGGAATTATTCTATTTTCCTCTGTAGTTAATTTAGTGTGTATTATCACAAAATAGTCTGCACATTCAAATATATCTTTAATAGTTTTCTTGAAATCATCTTCCTCAATAATATGATACAAAACATCTATACATACAACTAGTTGTGCACTATATTTTTTTGCTTCAAACTGTATTGGATTATAATCATAAAATTTTTTACTTGGATCATTTATAAATCTATGTCTACATATATTTGTAGCCGTATTTGATATATCAAATCCAATGTAGGTTGCATAATCCATTAAGCTTAGTTGATTTCCATCACCACATCCAAACTCTATTACTGTTTGAATATGATTCTCTTCTAAAAACTCATTTACTATTTGAGCTTTATATTCAGCAATTTCTCCATATGAACCTGGACCGGATGTTCCTCCTCGTTTATATATACTTTCCCAATATTCTTTATAATTAAATTCATCAAACATATAATAAATTCCTCCTTATATTCTTTATTATATCCTGTACTTTTTTCTCTGTTCCTTTCTTCTTGTACTTAAATTTTATTAGAGAAAATTTATATTTAATTATTTTTACAATACTTACAAAAATGTAATTATCAATGTTTACATTTTTGTTTGTCTCTAAGTCATTATATTTTTTATTTAGTAAATATTTTCAATTGTATTTATAGCTACATTTTTATTTGTATTAATGTTTACATTTATAATTACTTGTGACACTCCTTACAAATAGGGCATTAGAAGCTTATAACTACGACTATATTTTCCTTTAAAATTCTAAATATATTTTTAGTATTTTTACAAATATATATATCAATATTTATGTTTACACTTTTGTACGTATATATATTGATAGTATGTACGTACATTTATATTTACATTTTGTTTGTGTTTTCAATTGCTTTTTACAAGACTTACTGTTTCTCATAATTATATTTTTATATCCTATTTATGTTTTTTTCATAAAATAATATAAAATACTTTAAAAGGAGATTTCTATGGATACTAACTCATCTACAAATAAAACTAGTTTATTGAAAATTCATTGTTTCATAAAAGGAACTTATGTACCAATTTCTAATTGCAAAGTTATAATTTTGCAAAGTGATAGAAATTTTAATAATGGTTCTAGAGTATTTAAAGGCTTTACAAATAATGAAGGCTTTATTGATAACATATCTTTATCAGCACCTGATATAAGCCTTAGCTTTAAACCTAACAGTCTTCCATATGGTATTTATACTATTGGTATCAGTAAGGCTGGTTATAACAATTTAATCATAAAAGGTGTTCAAATTTTTCCTAATGTTAAGTCATGTCAATGTTGTCCATTGACAAAAACCTCAACTAAACCTATTACTGAAACTATAACTATAGACGAACATAAACAAGTTACTGGTTCTAACTCAAAAAAACAAAATGCTATCAGTAAAAATGACAAATATTATTGTGATCCAAATGTTATTGCTACTTTAATCAAAAAAAATCAAAAGAATACTAAAAATAAGCGTATTCTTAATAAAGTTGTAGTTCCTGCTACAATAACTGTACATGCTGGATCTCCATATGATAGCTCTGCACCTAACTATACGCTCCCATTTGTTGATTATATAAAGAATGTAGCTTCTAGCGAGCTTTATTCCACTTGGAATTCAAGCTGCCTAATGGCCAACATCTATTGTATTGTTTCTTTTGTATTAAATCGAATTTATACTGAATGGTATCCATCCCATGGTGATAATTTTGATATAACCAATGACACCGCTTATGATCAAGCCTTTGTTTATGGTAGAACAACTTATTCGTCAATTGATACCATTGTTGATAAGCAATTCTCATCCTTTATACAAATTCAAAATACTAACTATCCTATGTTTGCAGAATTCTGTAATGGAACAAGTGTAACGTGTCCTGGATGGCTTAGCCAATGGGGATCGCAGTATTTAGCACAGCAAGGCTATTATCCTTATGAGATTCTAACCTACTATTACGGTAGTGATATAAATCTAGTAGTTGCTCCTGATGTAGCTGACGATCCGCGTTCTTATCCTGGACGTCCTCTTATAATTGGGTCAACAGGTCCTAATGTGGTAAAAAAACAAAAGCAAATCAATCGTATTGCTCAAAACTTCCCTTTAATTCCTACATTAGCAACTGACGGAATTTTTGGACCACTAACTTCAAACTCAGTTAAAGTATATCAAGGAGTATTTAATTTACCTCAAACAGGCATAATTGACTATGCCACTTGGTATTCTATGTCTAGGGTATATACCTCTGTAATGAATTATAATGAACTTAACTCTTAAAATTTAAAACTCACTAAAAAAGACTCTATATAGTCCTTCTAGAAAGAAGTCCTATACAGAGTCTTTTTAACAAATCTTATTTTAAATTCTATTTTTAGCTCGTTGCTTTTTTTCTCTTAATTTTTTTCTTTTTTTTAAATTATTATCTCTAATTAATAACAGAATAAAAAATAGAATTGATAAAATTGATATAATTAAAAGTACATATGCAACAACTGTTGTCGCTATAATTTTCATAGAATTTATCTTTGGTATCACTTTATAATCTTTTGAATATTTTAACTCGTTAAATGTTACTTTAAGATTACTATCATTAAATATACAGTCCCATGCACTAATATTTTTTGGATCCATCCTTACTTTACTAAATTCATTATTTTCTGGATTATTATAATACATAATATTTTCTGCTAACGTCATTGGAACTTGAACTGTTTTTGTTGGTCCAAAGAATCCAAATAATTTATATGATAGAGTAGGGGTAAAAATCTTTGTTCCCGCAGCTTCATATACTTGTGGAGTTGCTACATTATACGAATAGTCCATTATTTTTTTCATATCACTATACATTTCAGGACTATTTAAAATATTAGCTGATTTCATAACTACACCAACAATAGTTTTTCCATTTCTGACATCAATATTAAATAAACAACTACCAGCTTCACCTGTATATCCAGTTTTTCCTGCAATATTTCCATCTAATCCTAAGTTACTATTTCTATTTTGTATAGTAATTGGTTTGTTGCTACCTTCAAAATAAATAGTAGCATTTTTAGTTCCCATAGTTTCTTTTGACCATTGTTCACTATAAGGCAATTGTCCAATTATAGCCAAATCATATGCTGTAGTGTAGTGGTCTATATTTTGAAGTCCATTAGGATTCATAAAATGCGTTCCGTCTAGTCCTAGCTTTTTCACTTCATCATTCATCATATTTACAAAATTTTGCTTATTTCCAGCTACATAATCTGCAATCATATATGCACTGTCATTTGCTGAATATAAAAGTAATGCATCCATAACATCTTTTGCAACCATTTTTTCACCCACGTATACAGGTCCAAAATTCTTTCCTAAAGAAAATGCCGGCTGCTCTTCTGCAGACTCAGTATATGGAATCAAATCATTAGGATTTGCATGCTTCGCAAACAGATAGGCTGTCATAAGTTTTGTTAAACTAGCTGGGTATCTTCTGGCATTAGCATCTTTTGAATAAATAACCTCATTTGAACCTAATACCATTGTTATTGCTGATTTTCCAACGATAGTAGGGAATACTGGCGTTTTAGCATCTTTTTTTAAACTTGTTTGAATTAACATATTTTCAGTTTCATTTCTATTGGTTTGGCCAAGTCCAAATACCAAAATTGAAGTCGAAACTAAGAATACTAAAAATACTACAATGTATTTTCCTTTTTTCATTTGTATTGCTCCTTTATTCTCTATATAATTTCAAAGCTTAAGATTATCCTAAAGTAGATTAAAAGCTATTCTAAGTATACCCAAAATTATAAGAGAAAAAAGATACAAAAATATTATTAATAAATATTTAAAATATAAACAAAAAATAAAAGCACTAACCAAACACCAGTACCTTGAAGAGTAGGAGAGGCCAGAAGGCCCTCACAAACATTAATATATAGATACTAAGTTTCAGTTGTATTTTATTATGCAGTTATTGTATTGTTTTCAGTTGTATTTTTATTTGAAGCTTTTATTTTTAAGTATTCTTTTATTAATAGAGTTTCAATTTGGCCAGTTTTCCACTCATTTAATAATTTAGATACTGCTTGTTGTGTAATATTCAAAAGTGTAGCTATTTCTTTTTGTTTCATTTTAGCTTCAGTTAGTTTTAAGATCATAGTTAAATTATGAAGCTTACTCATTTGTCTTTTAGTAAGACCATTATCTAGACGACAATTCTTTTTACTTTCAGCTTTATTCCATTCATTTCGATAATCTTTTGCACGTTTATTTTTCTCTTTAACAGAAATAATAGTTTTTAAAGAGTCCATCTCAGCTTCAGTAATCTCTAATAGTTTTATTAATTTCTTATTTGAATAAACATAACATCCATTTTCTCTAAAAAATTTACTCATTGGTACTTTTTGTGGAAGTCTAATGTATAAATCAAAAGTTTTTGCCCAACGTATGTATGCAGTTTCTGCACTTTTGGTCGCTTTTATTACCTCACTTTCAGAAAGAGGAATTTCAAATTGTGAGTTGAAATCCATAGTACTTTCTAATGCTTCTTTTTCATCTTTTATGAAAAGGCATGAGTAGTATCGGTATAAAAAAGTCATTAATTCTCTTGATCCATTACATTTCCCATTTCGTATTCTTTGAAGATTTAAAATGTCATTCATTCTAGAATAATGTAACGTATGCAAATTATATAAATTTATTTCTTTCGTATTAGAAATTTTGGTTTCCTTTTTTTTAGTTGATTTTCTTGCTTTTTCCCACTCACTTTTTTCAAGTGGAAGCTTAGGCAAAAACATATCAGCAAGATAAGGAATTGTATATCTTTGAATATTATTTTCTTTTTCAAATTCAAATTTAAACTTGAATTTAGTATTATAAACGATTCTAGATTTTCTTCCTGTTTTAGAATTAATAGTTCCAGGAAGTCTAAGTACATGAACCGCATCAGAACTTAGAGGATCTGCACCGTACTTTTCAAATTTTTTAACTAAGGAATCCTGTATTCTTTGCCAAATAGGTAATGCATTTTTAGTAGCACTTTGGATTAAATAGAATATATACATTCCATTTCCACTATCTACAAAGAAAGAAGGTTCAACATCTTTAAAATGACCATCTTTTCGCATAATCTGAATCATTTCTTCAGTTGTTTTTCCTCTGAATTTTTTTATTTTATAATAGTCAATATCTACCCAAAAAGAATGCAAATGCCTAATATTTTTTATTTGCCTAATTGGAGAGAGCATTGAATTAATAGATATATATACATCTTTAAAATCCATTAATTTCTCTATTTTTTCTATAAGTTTAAAGTTACTAATATGCCATTGTGAAAAAATTGAATTTTCATCTTTAACTCCAATAGCAGTGTAACCATCTTTATTATCTTTAATGCTTTGGATTTCTACTTTTGCATCTTCTATTTTCAAAGAAGAAATTAGAGGTGTGCTACTAGATACCAACGCATTTTTTATCATATTAAGGCTAGTTAAAGAAACTTCAGCCATAAAAAATACACCTCCTAAAATTTTAGGGGTGTTTCAATATAAGGGGGAATTATTTTTAAATAGACAATTTTATTATGAGATATTAAGGCTATTTAAGAAAAATAACCTCAAAAAATATAGACTTAACATATTTAATAAAATGACTCTATAATTCTACAACTATATTGAAACACTAAGTTTTATTTTTCGATAACTATGAGCCTGAGAAACTTTTATAGTTATCTTGTAAAAGATTATAACACTAAAATTCTCTAAGATGCAACAAAAATTAATAAAAAAATTTTTGGGTAAAATGTAGTATTTACAGGGGTTAAGAGTGGTTTTTACACAAATAAAACTGTAGTTAAAAATGTTTATTTTTATGTAAACATTTTTATTTACACAAACATTTTTATTTTTGTAAATGTACTTATCTATACATATGTTTACTAAAACTTTTACAGTTTTATTTATGTAAACATAGTTACAAATAAAAATATAAATAGTTATGTATTCCTTTTAGTCTACCTACTGAAAATACAAGGGTTGTAAGGATATTTTTGTAAAAAGAAATAAAAAATAAGCTTTATGAAAATAGTTTTAAACTTAATTATAGCTTAAAATACTTGACTAATTGGAAGATTAAACTTATAATTTAAATATAAAATATCGGTTATGAAACACTAAGTTTTAGGAAAAGATCTGGAGCCTGAGAAACTTTTAGGATTTTTTCTTTGGAGGCAAGCAATTAAATTTTTAGAATTTTTCTAGAAAATTAATTGCTTTTTCTATTTACAATATCTTTATTATGATATTACTTTTACAAAAAAATGGAGAAGAAAAGAAAAAAATATATACGAATATCTCCAAAGAGTATCTTTTAGAGGGGCTATTTTATATAAAAAAGGTATGGATAATCAAAAAACTGCAGCTTAAAACTAAATATAGGGGTATAAGCAGAAAATGAGAATGGTAACTTTGATAAAATAATTTAGAGTGAAAGAATTTCTACTATATAGATATTATTAAAAAAACAAAAATTATTTCGCTAAATGATAATTTAGCGAAATAATATATGAAATTATAAAAGAAAAGTAGCTTATATTTGAAAAGTATCTCCAAAATCTTAAAATTAAGTCTTTAATTAAGTTTTTAGACACTCGTAAGTCTTTATTATTAGTAAATAAAGACTTCATTTTTCAATATACTCTAAAATATTTTTATTAATTATGCTATTATGCTTGTTTAATCATCTTCTATGAAGAGATTCTTTTGGTGGTGCTCTTTTCGATTTATAAATAGCAGCTTTTGATAATACCTACATAAAAAGTTTTCTACTATATATAGGAAGCTTTTTTAGTTTATAGATAGTATTTTATAATATTTTCATTTTTATAAGTATAGATAAATGGAAGTATACTTTTATATAAGTAAGACTCTAAATTCAATTTAGTTAGTTTAATTTACAGCTAGTATAAACCAGTCTAAAGATTTGGTTAAAGTTGAAATTCGGTCTAAATCAAATTACTTATAATTTAAAAGGTAAGTTTAATTTTATTGATTATATCAATTTTCTTAATTTGAAATTAATATAGAGTAAACATTGATCAATACATAACATTTTTAGAATTTATACACTTTTTTAACATAAAATGGTTGCGATGAATTGATGGTTGAAGTATACTTATTATATAGTATAATATAACTTTTAAAGGGAGGCTTTAATATGGAGTCACTAAAATTATCACTACTTCTAATAAAAAGAGATATTAAAAGCTTTAGCTTCTATCTTTTTTCATCTATTATAAATTTTACGATTTTATTCGGAATTTTTAATATTGTATATGATCCGAACTTAGTCCAAAATTTATCTAGCGATCAACTTGTATTCTTATCTTCAAGTAATGTTTTAGTTATTGCAATCGTTATAACTATAGGCTATTACTCAAATAACTTTTTTATGGACAGACGGAAAAAGGAAATTGGAATTCAATTAGTTAGTGGATTAGGGCTTGGAAGTTTAGCTTTTGCTTCTGCAATGATTAATTTTCTGATTTCAGTTTTTTCAATGGCAATGGGATTTATTTTAGGTGTAATTTTATCTCCTGGAATAAATAATATTCTTTATTCTTTTTTAGGTTTAGAAAATAGTAGTTTTTCTATTACAGCAGATGGAGTTATCTCAGCCTTTACGATGATATTTATCAATGTAGTTTTATTAGGACTTTTAAATGTAGGTCTTGGATATAGAACTGAAATTTGTGATTTAGTTCGTTCAAAGTCTGGAACTTATAAAAAGAAAAAGAAATCAAAGTATGGAAATATATTTTTAGCATGCAATGCTATATTAACAGTAATATCATTTCTATTAATAATGACAACAGGAGATTTTAATGTTATCCCTATATTTGGGTCCCTTTGTGCAATATTACTATTCTTCTTTATTTACAAATGTTTACCAATATACTTTGGAAATTTAGGTTATAAAACTACTGATAAAATAAATTTAATAGTATTTAAAAACACTAAGCTTAATATTGAAAAAAATTTACCAAGCTTAGTTTCAATAATAATTATTTCAGGGTTTATGGCATTTACATTAAGTGAATATACTAGAACTCCTGAACTTGCAATAGCTTGTGCGGGTGTATCTATTTTGTTAATTTTCTTATTTGTAATTTGTACATTATATTCTTTTAATGCATTAGCTCTTTCTAAAGTTAGAAACTTTAAAATTTTAAATGCATTAGGATATGACAAAAAAGATAAAGAAAAAATAGTGTTAAAAGAAACATTTGTTTTTATTCTTTGTATTGGGATTTTCCCATTAGCACTTGGAACAATTTCACTTATAAAACTATGTCTTTTAAATGCTTTTAATATATATTTAGGAATATTTATTATTTGTGCATTTATATTTGCAATAATTATTGCTTATATAGGAAGCTATCTTATTTATAAAAAAGTAGTAGTAAATTAAAAGGGGGAAATTAAAATGAAGGAAATTATTGTAGTTGAAAATTTAAGTAAAGAATATATAATTGATTTTAAATATAAAATTGATGCGAAGGAAGGTAAACCTACAGTAGAAAAAAAGGTTGTTAAAGCCTTAGATAAGGTTAACTTCGAAATTGATGAAGGTGAATTTATTGCAATAATGGGTCCATCAGGTTCAGGGAAATCTACCTTTGTAAATATGATTTCTACTATTGATACTCCAAGTGGTGGAAAAGTAAAAATCAATGGGAAAAATGTACTTTCCTTAAGAACTGATGAACTTAGTAAATTAAGATATGAAACTATAGGTTTTGTATTTCAAGATTTTAACCTTTTAGATAATCTAACTATTTTTGAAAATATCTCTGTTCCATTAAAGCTTGCAGGTGTCTCTAAAGAACAAATATCAGAAAGAATTTCAGAATTAGCAAAGAAATTAATGATTTCTGAGCTTTTAGAAAAATATCCAAATGAATGTTCTGGAGGACAAATCCAAAGATGTTCTATTGCAAGAGCTTTAATAAATAATCCAAAGATAATTATAGCTGATGAACCTACTGGAAATCTTGATTCTGAAAACTCTAAAAATATTTTAAGACTTTTAAAAGAATTAAATGAAAGCTTAGGTATTACTGTTTTAATAGTTACACATGATCCATTAACAGCTAGTTATTCAAGAAAAGTAGTAAATTTAAGAGATGGGAAAATAGAAAAATCAATTACAAGAGATTCTGATACTCAAAGAGAATATTTTAATAGAATATTAGATTTAGTATCTGGTGATATCGATTTATAAAAAATAGATTATTTTCAAAATATATTTTATAGTGAATCTAAGAGAAAAGTCTAGATAAAAGAACCCAAGTAGAAAAATGAAATCAAAGTCTACTTGGGTTATTAATTTTAGTTTACTCAATTGAATTTTAGTATTCTGGAATTACTTGTATAAAATTGAATACATTTTATATAAGAATATTTTATTAAAGGAGGATTTATGAATTCATTAAAACTTTCACTACTGCTACTAAAAAGAGATAGAAAAAATTTTTTCTTTTATATGATAACATCTGTAATTACTTTTACAATTCTTTTTGCAATTTTTAATATTGTATATGATAAAGGCTTAATAGAGAATTTAAGTAAAAGTGACTACTCTTCCCTAGCAACAAATAATACCCTAGTTGTTTTTATTGTTATTATTATAGGATGTTATTCAAATGAATTTTTTATGGAAAGAAGAAAAAAAGAAATTGGAATACAATTAATTAGTGGTCTTGGAATTGGAGATTTAACTTTCTTTACAATTATGATTAACATGTTTATTTCAGGAGTTTCAGTAGTTCTTGGAATTTTTTTCGGATTAGGGTTATCTAAAATATTAAATGAATTTTTATATTCCCTTAGTGGAATTGGGAATGCTCATTTTAATGTGACCTTAGATGGAATTTTAACTTCATTTTCTATGGTTATAATAAATGTAGTTTTAATAGCACTTTTAAATATTGGTCTTGCTCATAGATTAGATGTCTGTGATTTAGTTCGCTCAAAGGCTGGAACGTATAGAGAAAAGAAAAAATCTAAAATTGGAAATATTTTTTTAATTTTAAATACAGTAGCTTTATTATCTTCAATTCTATTAATGTTGCAAACTAAAGATTATAATGTTATCTCGGTATTTGGATTTGTATGTATTATATTTTTATTCTTTTTCATTTTTAAAAGTCTTCCTAGAATTTTTGAGATTTTGGGAGTTAGGACAGTTAATAAAATAAATATAATAGTTTTTAAAAATACAAAGCTTAATCTTGAAAAAAATTTAGCCTCTCTCCTATCAATACTTTCAATTGTAGGATTTTTAATAGTTACATTATCAGGATATAAAGATAATCCATATTTATCAGTTGCTTGTGTTGGGTCAGGAATTTTATTAACTATACTTTATATTATTTGTACATTATACTCCTTCAATGCTTTGGCAGTTTCTAAAAAAAGAAACTTTAAAATTTTAAGTGCTTTAGGATATTTAGATGAGGATAAAAAGAAAATTATTTTTAA
The DNA here is from genome assembly GCF_051650885.1 of Clostridium sp. Classification (GTDB taxonomy): domain Bacteria; phylum Bacillota; class Clostridia; order Clostridiales; family Clostridiaceae; genus Clostridium. Next base: position 7,295 of record NZ_JBOFRG010000345.1, on the reverse strand, counting down.
AGAAACTACTCTTTATATTTTATGTGTTTGCTTTTTACCAGTACTCCTTGCAATAATATCTATTTATAAATTATGGTCACTAAATATATTGAATATTTCTATTGGAATTTTTATTAGTTTTTGGCTTATATTTATTATTTTAATTTCTTATGCAGGTGGATATTTGATTTATAAAAATATAATTTTAGATTAAATTCTAAAGGACAAAGAAGGTCAGTAAATTTTAAAAATTACTGACCTTCTTTGCTCTTTAATTGAAATATAGAAACCCCCTTCAAAGAGACTTCTTTTTGAGTATTGTATTAAAACGAAGCTTATTTAAATTACCTAGAAATTCAGATTGAATTTTAAGCATCTAAATTCATATTAATTATAAATAGAAATTCTGAATTGTTTTATCTTTCATATCATCAGTAATTCCAATATATCTTAAAGTTATACTTGGAGCTGAGTGATTAAAGATATCTTGAAGAATTGCAATATCTTTAAATTGATTGTAATGAAAATATCCAAAAGTCTTTCTCATTGTATGAGTTCCTATTTCTTCTAATCCGATATCCTTAGCAGCTTTGTTAAGAATACGATAAGCTTGGATTCTACTAATAGAACCATCACCCTTTTTGGAAGAAAATAAAAATTCAAAATCGTTCATTCCATAAATATATCTATCTAAATCCATTTTCAGATTTTGATTTATGTAAAATCGCTTACTCTTTTTTGTTTTCTTTTCAACTATGGATATATGACTTTTATTTCTTACATCCCCTACTCTAAGATTTAATATATCAGATACTCTTAGCCCAGTGTTTATGCCAGTTGTGAACAATAAATAATTTCTAAATCCAGTTTTTAAAAGTTCTCTTTTCATACTTTCTATTTTATCTCTATCCCTAATTGGTTGTACAAATTTCATAATGGTCTCCCCTTCGTCTTTAAATTTTATTGTTTTTTATATTAATTTCTAAAAATAGCTTTTCAAAGCTGACTACTTTAAAAAAATCTTTTATTAATCAAAAGCTCTAATATATAAAATAATTTTGTTATAAGCTTGGATAATACTCTAAAATCCACTTAAAATGGCTTAAAATTTATGTTACTTTTTATGTAACCTATACTTATATTATGTTACATAGATTGAAATTTGTAAAGAGTTTTTTTCTATCTTAGCCCTTTGTTTAAGCCATTTATAAGATATTCGCTCTAATGTAACACAATATTTATTGTGTTACATTAGATTTTGAGTAATTTTAATAAGGAAATTACTCAAAATAAACCTTGTATTTAAAATGAAAAACTTTGAATTTTAAATTCTATTTTAATCCAAATTTTCATATATTATTTTGAGGGAGTATATAATTAATATTATGTAATTTCAACTTGGTATTTTAGGAGTATTTTTATGAAGAGTGAAGAGTTTATTGAGTATGGAGGAATATCCTCTTTTAATAAAAAGAATGATAAGATTTTTTTAATTGAATTCTCAGAAAGGTTTATATTAAATTCTAGTATTACAGAAATAACTAAAATAAATGGCGGTTGTGGTATGGAGTATTTTTCAAAAGAAAGTTTAAAAACTAATTTCTGTGTTTTTAAGGTGAATACTACAATAGAATGTATTAAAGATTTAGAAAACTTTTCTCTTTCAATTATAGAATTTGAAAACTACTTCTCTTCTCTTTTTACCTTTAAAAAAGATCATACCAAGGAGAATTTTAAGGTGTACATAAAAAACATTAAAGGAAAACTTTTATCTAATAAAGAAATTTTAATTTTTTATAATTTATTGGTAGATTTTAATTGAGTGATTATTTATTTAGTTTAAAAGGTTTCTTAGATAAAGATAAGTTGAAAGAAATAAATTCTGCAAACTTACATTTTAAAGAGGTTCCTTTCTGTGTAAAAGTTAACTTTCCCTTTAATGATATACATCAAGTTGAGGCTATAATAAAATGTAATGATAAGAAAAAAACTCCGATTTATTCGGGAAATATATTCTCTTTTTCTGGTATTCTTAAGATAACATTTTTACTTAGTGAAGAAGAATCTTCTCAGTCTAAAATTATATCTACAACAGAAGCGTTTACTTTCTCAGTGCCTATTAATGACCCTTTTGAAATAACTGAAATCGACGCTTTTGATATAAATTTTATTACAATAAGCAATACAATAAAGGGTTCACTTAGTCTATTATTATTTAATGGTGAAAAAGTAGGAATATCAGGAAAAAGAGAAGTGAATTTATCATCATTAGATTCTATTGACACTTTATTTCTTTAATTTTTTTATAGGAGTATTTATGTATGAGACATCTTTATGACTTTTTATCACCATTTCTTTCTTTTGATGAAGGGGGAAAATTTGCAAATGATATTTTAAAGGTTTTATCAGAGGAATTTAAAATTAATCTTTTACTAGATAAATTTTTTGATAAAAATAAATTACAGAGAAATTTAAATTTATTGGGAAATAATAAGAGTTTTAGCCTATCTATAAATAGAAATAAGGAAAATTTAGATGAAATTTTAAAACTTATAAAAGAAGAAGCTTTTGACAGCTTTACATGCTTTAATAATGGATTATCTATTCCTAAAGAGATAACTGTGAAGTATTATATTTTCCTATTTTCTATTTTTCCTTTATATGAGGATGATATAAAAAATAAAAAATATAAGGAGCGATTTTTAAAATATGTACCTCAAAAAATTAATAACTCAGCTAAGACTATAGTTTTTTCTAATGTTCACTTAAATTTAGCAAGTTCTTTTGGTATTGAAAAGAGAAGGCTTCTTGTGACATATCCTTTTGTTAAAAGCATTTATAAACCCTTAGATAAGGCTTTAGCTATTTCATATACTAAATCACGCTTTAATATAGATACCCCTTATATATTTGCTTCTGGAGCTATTAACGAGGGCTTTAATTTAATAAAGCTCTTAAACTACTTTAAGAGATTCAAAGAAAACTATAGTGATACTAAGCTTGTAATCTATATAACAAGCATTAAAGCTGAATTTCAGGAGATGATAGAGTCTGAAAATATTATTATTCTTCAAAATTTAACAGAACAAGATGAGGTTAATCTTTTTAATGGAGCTATCTCTTTTGTAGATTTTTCGAGCCAATATCTTTTTAATTTGAATAAAATCAAGGCGCTTTTTACAAAAACAGCTTTAGTTACAGATTTAACTCCTTTAAATTTAGAGTATTTTGAGGATTTTCCTATATATGAATTAGATACTGCATTAGATAAAGAATTAATAAATCACAAATGCGAAAATTTAGATTTAGATACTATAGAGCAAATTAAAGAAAAATTTTCTAGTAATAGAACAAAGGAAGTTCTTATAGATATATATAAAGGAGATGGAATTTATGAATAGTTTAGAAGTGTTTGGAACAAATCCTTTTGATGAAAGTTTACTGACTCCATTAAATAAAACTGTAACAAAGGATATTAATCTTTTTGTTGATGAAGAAATTTTAGATATAAATAAAATTTATGTTCATGCTAAAGGTGAATTTGTTAAAGGAATATTTGAAACACCACTTGGAAATGTTTGTTTTATAGATGGATTATTAAAGGTAAGATTAGAGTATTTAACTGTAGAGAATAGAGTATCTATGAAGGATTTCTCTTTAGCTTTTTCGGAAGAAGTGGATTTGAAAAATTTGATTACAAAAGATACGTGTAATAATGTTGATATAGATGTTAATGTAGAGGTTAATAATTTATTTTATAAGCTTTTAAATAAAAATAGTATTTTTTTATCAGCATTTCTAACATTATCATTAGAAATTGTTTAGGAGTATATTGATGGAAATAAGAGAATATCATGAAATAAAAAGATATATGTTTTATGAAGCTGTAAATAATAAATTTCATTTGAATAAAGGTGTAAATTCTGCTAAAGTTGATATAGAGATATGTACATCCATTAAATCAAGAATTTCTGGAAGAGTTGTTTTTAAAGACAATATACCAGCTGAAAATATGTTAGTTAAACTTACATATTTCTTTAATGGAAAGGAATATACATATCAAAAGGTAACAAATAGTGATGGAGTATATGAATTTTTTATCTCGGAATATGTTCCAAATAATTTTAAAATTTATGTATATAAAAACAATATTTCTTCATAGAATATTATAAAAACATAAAATAAAAAAGAGAGAACAACATATTCTCTCCTTAAAGTTAGCTATAATTAAAAAATTATTTCTCAATTTCTAGGTTGTCTAGTGCTTGGTCAAGTAGCAGTTGAACAAGTTTTGATTTACCTATGCCTGACATCTTTGAGACCTTCTCTATTTTTCTAATAGTTTCTTGCTTTAGATAATAGGTAGCTCTTCTTGGTGCTTCAGGCTTTTCTCTTTTTTTAATTTTAATTTTAATAGAGCCTTCTTTGTTTGTTGTTATAACGTCATCATCTTCAAAAAAATCTAATTCTATATCATCCTCATCATCTAGATAATCATCATCCTCTTCAATTACTTCAACAACACGTTTCTTTTTAGTAGGCTTTTTTTTCTTTACAGGTTTTTTCTCTATAACTTCTTCTTCTTCTTCAATCTCTTCCTCTTCGGATAATGAAGCGATTTCTTCAACTGGAGATTCCTCTTTAACTTTTTCCTTTTCTTCAGTTTTTAAAGCTTTAGAAGATATATCTATAGATTCATCTATTATAGGTATCTCTTTTTCTACAGCTGAAATTTGAACTTTATCTAAGATCTCAATTTCCTTATCTTTTGCATTGTCTTTGATATCTATAACTTCAGTATTAATCTCATTGTTAGTTTCTACTTTTTGGTCACTTTGCTTTTCTGCTTTTTGTCTTTTAGCTTGCATTTGAGCTTTTAGCATTTCAAAGTTTTGATTAATATCCTTTTTAGCTTTAGACAACGCGTTCCACCAACCTTTCAAGAACCTTGAAAAATTGTCCAGCAGATTCATCGTCATATTCAAAAACGGTTTTACCCATCTTTCCAGCTTCGGTTATTTTAACTCTTCTGTTGATTGGATCAGTTACAAGCCCTTCATCTCCAAAGAACTCATGTAAAAACATTAAGTTTTCCTTAGCATCACGTGTTCTTTTATCGTACATGTTTGGAATAATAAGGGATATTTTATCTGGTGTTAATCTAAGGTCAGATAAATATTCATAAATACTTCCACAAGCACGAACAGCAGCAGCTTCAACTTGAACTGGCATAATTATATTATCAACATAACATAAAACAGCATCATTAACCTTTGTTCTTTGAGGTCCACAATCAACTATTACATAATCGTAATCTAGATTTTCTAATCCCTTTAGCTTTTCATTTAAAACTAAATCAATTCTAGCCTCTCTATAGAATTCAGAGTTGATTTCTTCAATATGTGAGTTAGGAAGAAGGTCTAATCCCTCTCTTGCTTCAATAATACAATCTTCAACATTTACATTTCCACGTCTATTTATTAAATCAAAGAATGTCTTTTTATAATCTGTTTCATGAACACCTAAAAACAAACTTGAATCATTTTGACCATCTAAATCTAATAAGATTACTTTAAACCCAAGTTTAGCTAATCCATGAGAAAGTTGAACAGCAACAGTACTTTTTCCAACTCCACCTTTATTATTAAGAACTGCTATCTTCTTCATTTTTCTCCCCCCTTTGAATTCTTATTAATAATGTTATTTAAGATATCTAGCCTAGCTTTGCCTAATATCTGCTTTGGTTTTTGGGCGATTTCACTGCCCTTGTAAAATTTAGTTTTATTTGCTTCAATTACAGAAAAAATCTTTTCCTCTAATTCTGAATCTTGAACTTTATTTTGAAAATAAGCATCTATATAATCTCTTAGAGCGTACCCAAGTTCTAATTGATTTTTATAATAAAGCCTTATATCACTTTTCTGCATGTTTATATCTACTCCTCTCGAAGACTTAAGGACCTTCATTTCACTAAAATTTATATCTAAAATTAACTTCCTTTTACCTTATTTTATACTAAAATCATCTTAGATTCAAATAAAAATTAAATAAAATTTATAACAAATTAAACTATTTTTATACATTCTTTATACTACGCTTCACTTTTATCTATACATATTTTATTCTAAACTCTTATTTTAAGGGGGATTTCGATAATTTTTGCATTACTTTTTTTTAGTAGATTTTAAAGTTTTATATTTTTTTCAAAAGTTAATACCATTTAGAAAATCTAAACATATAATGATAATGTAATTTTGTAGTAATTTTTAAGTGCTAACTTTTTATCAATTATAAAGGAGAGATATATTTTGAAATCTATTACACGTGATTTAGTAGAATATTCAGGAATAGATGATTGCCTTCCATTAGACGTAGACAGTTTTAAACAAATCAATGTTGAGGGAGAAGTATGTATTCCAGTTCAAAAACCAGATATGGAGCAACTTTGCAAGGTTCATGCAGTAGCAACTATTAAAAACACTAGAGTTATTAAGACTCCTAAAGGTATTTCATTAGAAGGATTTAAGCTTACAGGACATAAACTTATAGTAGAAGGAAATATTCATTATAAAGTTCAGTATGTTGCTTTAGAAGAAACACAATCAGTACATTTAGCACATTTTGATGTGCCATTTATGAATTTTATTGTTTTACCAGAAGATTATATGCCATCTACAATTTTAGCACCATCAGCTTTTGTAGAAGATATCTATGCACACCCTATAAACGAGAGATGCATGTTTTTAAATGCAACATTACTTCTTACAGCTGAAGTATGTTAAAAGGAGGTAGAAATTAGATGTTAAATTGCAATTCAATCGATAATAGCATAACAGGCTCTGGAATTTCAGAACACTTACCAGAGTATGTAAATTACTTTACAGAGGTTTCAGTTACAGAAACTTTAAAAATTCCATGTCAAAAACCAGATATGGAAAAACTTTTATCAGTTTTAGTTTCAGCAGATGTTGTATCAGCAAGACTTGTGGAAACACCTATTGCTAAATCATACGAAGGACAAAATCTTTCAGGTCATAAGCTTATAGTTGAGGTTAGACTTAGAGAAAAAATTAAATATGTTGCAGATAAACCTTATCAATCAGTTCATGCAGCACATTACGATGACACTATGAAATCAGTTTTTGTTGTAGTTCCAACTGAATTAAATGGTCAAAGAATTTGTGACCTTATAAGAAAGAAAAAATATTCAGTTACTCCTTACATTGAGGATGTTTACGCTATAAAACAAGACTGTAGGACGGTATATAAATGTGTTACTATGCTTGTTGATGTTAAATTCTTTTAAATATAAAACC
>NZ_JBOFRG010000344.1:0-3580 GCF_051650885.1 Clostridium sp. | reverse complement strand
AACTCTTTGCTATCTAAATTCTTTGTATAATACGCACTTAACATATTTACTATAGAAGTTTTCCCAAATCTTCTTGGTTTTGTAACACAAATATATTTATCTGCTGTATTTATTTTTTCATTAAGTAACTCTATTATATTAGATTTATCAACAAACAACTTGCTATTCTTTAATTCACTAAAATTAACCTGTGTATCCTTTAGATTTAAATAATTTGCCATTACTCCACCTCCATTCATATACTTAAATTATATCCTAAGCATATTATTCTATGCAAATTTTAAACAATATCTTTTTTTCTTATTTTAAACTCTCTTTTTATAAAGAAATCAGTATAAATAAGCCTATCTAATTTATCTTTTTCTTTAACCTTAAACTCTAAAGTTGTATTGTATTTATCACCTTTTAAGAGCGTTTTAACACCTTTAACTGTCGAATATGGTTTCTCATCATAAGTGTCAATCTTTATAATTCCATTCTTTCCTACAAAGTAAAAATCAACTGGGTTATATTCAAATGGAACTCTTCCTATATTCTCCATCTCTAAATAAAAATTATATTTACTGTTTTCTCTATCAAATATAACCTTACTTATTCTAATCCTTGTAGTCTTTATCTTTGTCCATTCTGACACCATTGTAAACGGCTTTGCATTCTTTTTATTAGTTGCTTCCCTTAATGTTTTAATATTACTTCTAATAAGTAAAAATAATATTAAAGCAATAAGTCCTACTGTTACCACTATCTCCATTTTCATGTCCTCTTTAGTTTTCTATATTGCTCCTCTCTATTATATCTCTAATCTTATATATAAATCAAAAGCTAGGATATTACTATCCTAACTTAAGTTAAAACTTATTTTGAGTATTTATAATTAATTACTGAAAATCATTTAATACCTTCGTTGCCAAAACCTGAATGGATAAAAGTGTGGTATATTCAACTTTAACTACACCAGCAGTATTTGGATACCTATTATTTATGTATATCCCTTTTATGTTAGATATAACTTCAACTATTATATCTAAATAATCTTTATCAAGACTCCCTTTACATAAATTGTATAAATTGAGAATATCGTGACTTTTTAAAACTGAATTTACTCCTATTGAAGTTACAATTCCAAGCTTAACAAAACTCTCCTTCTTTAGCACATCAACATTATAAATCTCACATATATTATACTTTAAGAATTTTTCAATCAACTCAAATCCTATATGTGAACATATTCTATTAATATCTTGATTATTTAAGTCACTCGTGCTATTTAATATAGATAGATAAGATCTTGCATCACGTACAATATACTCTCTATAGCTATTCATTAGATTCACCTCTACGTATAAATATAGGATTTATTGTTTCATCTATTTTCTTTATATCTTCCTCTATTGGCAGCACAAATACTATATCTTCTTTATTAAGATATATAAGCATATCTCTTCCCCAAAGTTCTCCTTCATGTTCTTCTATATAACACTCAACTTGAAATTTTTCTAAAATATACTTTCTAATTTGTTCTGCTTTCATTAAGAAAACCTCCTACCTTAACCATTATATTATCGGCTAAGATTATCTTTTTATCTATATCCATTTCACTAACTAACTCATCATACTCTTCTATTAATTCCTCACAAGGTATATTATATTTATTATAAAAACTAATTTTAGATTTAACCTTTTCTAATATTAAAGGTAATGAATATCTAATAAATGCTTCTTTTTTTACATTATTATATTTAATCATATATTACTCAACTCCTATCTAGTTGTACTGTTCTATATTACTAAATTATATCCTAGACCAGTTATTCTATGCAAATTTTAAATATCCTTTTTATCCCTTCTTTAATTTTCCATATCACTCCATTCTATTATATTTCTAATCTTGTATACAAATCAAAAGCTAGGATATTACCATCCTAACTTAATTCAAAACTTATTTTAATGATTCTATTATTATATTTACTTCCCCTTTTAACTCTTCGTATTTACTAAGCTTTTCTTTATCAATTTCTTCTAAATTAATTCCAATATCAGTAGGTGTTCCTATTAAATATTTTACACCTTTAATCTCTTTTTCAACTACATCTTCCATTTGGTTTTTAAGCTCTTCTTTTGTAGTTATCATCAACAAAGTTCCAGTAGTTTTAGTATCATCTTTATCGACATACTTTACTGTTATCCCACCTTCTACTTCCTCTATTATGCAGTATTCTGTCCATCCCTTAGGAACTTCAAACCCTATTCCTAACTTTTCACTTGTATACCTTACACCTTTTTCTACTGTCACTTCTTCTTTTATAGGTTCCTTAGAATTCTCCTTTGTACACCCCATTGTTATTCCAGTTGCTAAAATACAGATTCCAATTATTGATATTGCCTTTAATTTTTTCATATTCAACTCCAAAAACATTTATCACTGTTATAGCTTACTCTTTTATTCTGATATCTTTCCCATTATATTCTTCATAGGGACTTTTAAATCTAATTTGTCAAATAAATGTAAAAATCAATATAACATAAATAATATTTAGTTATATTGATTACTTTATTTTAAAGAACCTACACAAACTTATTTTGTGTAGGTTCTATTATCTTAAAGACCTAAGCCTTTTCTTCTATCTTCAATTATTTCTGTTAATGTTTTTGCAGTATTTTCTACATCTCCATCAATTATTAATTGACCACCTGTAATTTCTTTTAAGCCTTCACTAAATAGGTTTAATGCTACTTCACTTCCACCTACAAATGGAGGTAATGCTAAGTGAAGTGGTAATCCAAGTGTTAATCCAAATACTCCATCAGCTAATGCTTGCTCTTCAAGCCATTGTGGTGCTGATAATACTAGTGGTAATTGTGGAATATCTATATTTAAGTATTCAGCAAGTTCTGCTGCTATCATTTCAAGTCTTCCTATTGCTAAACATGGACCAAAGTTTAATACTGGTGGTATATTTAAAGCTTCACATACAGCTCTTAAATTATCTCCAGCTTTTTCTGCTGCCTTTGGTGACATTAATCCTACGTTTTCAAGTCCTCCTGATGAACATCCTGCTGAAAGAACTAATATATCATTTTTGATTAATTGTTCAGTAAGCTCTACTGTAAATACATCATGTCCTTTTGCTGTAAGATTTGAACATCCAACAACTCCTGCAATACCTTTTATTTTTCCTTCTGCTATTAAGTCAACTAAAGCTTTCCAGTTTCCACCTAAGAACTCTTTTAAGTTGTGCTCACTTAATCCAGTTAGAACATCATCGTGTCCATGGTCTTTAGGAATATTTAAAACTATATCTTTTCTTCTAGCTTTATAGCTGTTAACTGCTTCTTCCATAACTTTATTAGTTATAGCTTCTCTTTCTTCGTAAGTATAAACTACTGATTCTGCACCTTTTTTCTTAGCTACATTATCTAAACAAATCATTTTTATGTTTAATTTTTCAGCAATTGGCTCTATTCCTGGTAATGTACAGTTGAATTCTGAAGTTATTAAATCAATTCCTCCAGTTGCTAAAACTGCTTCACTTGTATAGTTGTTTCCAGCATGACCTACGAATACTTCGTTGTAATGCTC
>NZ_JBOFRG010000343.1:0-19230 GCF_051650885.1 Clostridium sp. | reverse complement strand
ACTTTTGGACATCAAAAGCTGACATATATGTTTTACCAGTTCCTGTTGCTGCAACTACAATTCCTCTTTCTCCACCATGTAGCCTTAATCTTTCTAGATTTATTAAAGCTTCTTTTTGCATTAAATTAGGCTTTATCTTTTCATACTTTTCTAATAAAGGATTCTCTTTTTCTTTTAATAGTTCTTTTTGTAAAGCTTCATAATCCTCTATAAACTCATCAGTTACATTTAAAGATTCGTTAAACAGCCTATTAAAACTTTCCATTACCTTTTTAGAGAAATCCTCATCCTTCTTTTCTACAATTAACACATTCCATTCTTCATTACTTTTTAAAGCTCCTTGTGTTAAATTAGAAGAACCTATATATATCTTAAAGTTATCCTCATACTCAAAAATATATGCCTTAGTATGAAAGCCTCTATTCTTTTCTTCAGTTATAAAAATATTTAAATCAACATTATTGAACTCTTTAATCTTTTTTAAAGCATAAGCTTCAGTAAAATTTAAATAAGTAGACGTTAAAAGCTTCCCCTTAACCCCTCTTTCAGAAGCCTTCTTTAAATCCTCTAAAATAAGCTGAAGCCCTGAAAAATTAACAAAAGCAACACTAAAATAAAAGGAGATGCAACTCTCTAAACTCTCCTTAATCTCTAAAAGAAAATTTCCCTCTTCATTATTAATTATCAATCTATTTTCTAATTTAAAATCATTTTTATCTAAATCCATTAAATCTAATTTTGTTTGAACATACATCTTTATTTTTCTCCCTTATCCTATGTATTAATCACTTTCATTTTATCATAATATAAAATGATATATCTATCTGCACTATTTTTAATAGACTTATTATTTTATCTGTTTCAATAATTTACCCTCACACTCTCCCAATAATCTTTGAAATAGAAAAAGAGTTGCAACGCAACTCCTCCTAAAATTCTAAATTTTTAATTTTAAATTCTTAATTAAAAACCTTCTCTAATTTCTTTTCCAAATGGCATTAATGATAGCTTTGCAAGCTTAAAGCTTTGAAGTCCAAATGGTATTCCTATTATTGTAATACAGAATACTACTCCAGTAATTAAATTTCCTATTGCTAAAACTAATCCACCAAAAATTAACCATAATATATTTAACAAGAAATCTACTCCACTATCATCCACAGTTACTACTTCTTTACCAAATGGGAATAACTGAAGTCTTGCTATTTTAAAGCATTGAAGCCCTACTGGTATTCCTATTATTGTAACGCACCATAAACATCCTATTAAAAACCATGACACCGCTCCAATAAGTCCACCAAATATAAACCAAATTAAATTTCCTAAACAACTCATATGTTCACCTATACTCCTTTCTAACTTTAGCTAATCCAAATAAAACTTAACTTTATGTACTCTTTTTCTCATCTTATGTATTCTTAGCCTCACTTATTATTTACTCTAGTATATCAAAATTCCACTATAAATCAATTCCCCACCTTAATAATAAAAATTTCCAAAGATAAATTCTAAACTACTCTCGCGAATTGCTTGTAATTCCTCCCCAATTCTAAATTTTTAATTTTTCATTCTTAATTATAAAAAGAGCATCATTCCTGACACTCTCTCACTTCTACCTTAAGGTATATTTTATTTTATATTTTCTATTACCTTTTTAGCTTCTTTTTCTATTTCTTCTATACTTTTATGAATGTATATTCCATTTCCTATTGCAAAAATATTTTTTCTTGAAGTTTGGAAGTTTTCATCTACTTTTGCACCAGTTGTTTCTGGATTTAATTGTATGCTACTTCTCATTGGAACTATTCCATCTGATAATTGTCCTAGTGCTAAGATTAATGTATCACATTTTAATTCTTTTTCTTCATTTCCATTTTCTATAACTATTTTTTCTACTCTACCTTCACCTAATATATCTTTGATTTTATATCCTTCTAATATATTATCTGAGTAATTTTTTGCTTTTTCTTTGTTTCCTACAATAGCTTTTATTTTTAGATTTTTATCTTTTAATTCTTTTTCTACTGTCTCAAGATTTTCATCGCCAAAAATAATTATATCTTTTCCTATAACTATATCATCTATATTTAAAAACTTTTTAGCCATTCCAAGTGTTATAACTCCTGAGCACCTATCCCCTGGCATGTTTAAATAGCTTCTTCCTTTATCTTTTCCACCATTTGCTATTATAATATTTTTAGCTTTTAACTCTTCTATTCCTCTTTCAGGACTTGTACAAATAACATTTCCTTCTTTATTTATATTTAAAACCATTGTATTAAAAAGAGTTTCTATATCATTTTCATTATATTCTTTTATAAGCTTTTCTTTATACTGAAGTCCAGTAATATTACCATTTTCACTAATATTATAATTTCCAAGATTTAATGCACCACCAAGCTCTAAATCTTTTTCAATTACTAAAATATGTTCTATTCCATTTTTCTTTCCTTCAATTGCAGCTAGCATTCCACTAGCTCCACCACCAATTATTATTAAATCATATCCAAGCATTAGACTATACCTCCTTAAAACCTATAACATTTGAACATTTTTCATTTTTCATTACCTCTGCTAAAGGTATATTAAGTTCTCTACTTATAATTTTACTAATTGGAAGTAAACATCCAACTCCTTGGCATCCTCCCATAGTTGCTCTTGTTCTTCTTTTCACTCCATCTACAGTTTTTGCACCAAGAGGTCTATTAATTGCATCTACTATTTCACCTTCAGTTATAAGCTCACATTTACAAATTATTTTTCCGTACTTTTCATTTTCTTTTATTAATTTATTTTTTTCTTCAACTGATAAGCCTTGGAATTTTACTATTCCTTTTCTATCCTTAATAAAGTCTTTCTTTTCTTCTAACTTAATAATTTCCTTAACTAAATCTCTTACATATACGCCTATTGCTGGTGCTGCTGTAAGACCTGGCGATTCAATTCCTACTAAAGAAATAAAATTATCTTTAGAATCTATAACAAAATCTCCTTTTTCTAAATGTGGTCTCATCCCTGCAAATGTTGTAAGTATCTTTCCTATATTAATGTTATTTATGCTTTTATTAGCTTCTTCAATTACTTTATCTAACTCTTTTTTATTAGTTTCTAAAGTATTATTTTTCACCTTTTCAGCTGTTGGCCCTATTAAAAGATTTCCATCAACTGTCTTAGTAACTAAAATTCCCTTTGAAACTTTATTTGGTGTTTTAAATATAGTTTTATTTACTAAATTCCCTGAAACTTTATCTAATAAACAATATTCCCCTTTTATTAATTCATGAGCATATTTCTTATCATTTATCATATTATTTATTTTGTCACTATTAATTCCAGCTGCATTTATAACTACTTTAGCTTCTATTACCTCACCATTTTTTAAAGTTATTTTATATCCATTATCTATCTTTTCTATATTTATAACTTCAGCTCCAAATCTAAAATCTACACCATTCACCATTGCATTTTCAGCTAAAGCTATAGTCATTTCATAAGGACTAACTATTCCTGATGATTTTGCATATAACGCTTTACAAACTTTATCAGATATATTTTCTTCTAATTCTTTAACCTGCTCTAAAGATAAAATTTCTAAACCATCTACACCTAACTTTTCACCATTTTCTTTTAACTCTTCTATCTTTTTAACTTCTTCATCATTAAAAGCTAAAACTAAAGCTCCATTTCTCTTAAAAGAAAAATCTAACTCCTTTGATAACTTATCAAACATTTTATTTCCTTCAATATTAAACTTAGCCTTTAAAGTATTTTCCTTTTCATTAAACCCTGCATGTACAATTCCACTATTCGCCTTAGAAATCCCCTCAGCCACATCAAAATTCTTTTCTAAAACTTGGATATCTAAGTCATACTTTGATAACTCTCTTCCTATAGAACATCCAACAACTCCACTTCCAATAATAACTACATCCTTCATAATCCATCCTCCTAATAAAACCTTATTCATCCTATAAAAATCTTCAAACTCGCAAAAACCTTCAAGCAAGCTCAAATCTTATAAATCTCTTTCCATATCTTTATTATATTCCTCTTTTAAATATAAGTAAAATTCACATTCTCAATGTTATCAATAATTTTTACCTATTAAATATTTTTACTATCAACTCTCTCCTCAGATCCTTCTTGAGATAAAATTTCCCGCTAGATAAATTTTGAGTCTCCAAAATCGCTTGCGATTCTCCCAATTCTTCATTTTTAATTTTTCATTCTAAAAAAGAGCACCCTTCGATGCTCTCAATTTTTAGTTAAGTAAAAACTCTCTTTCCATTTCTATGACATCAAATAAAACTTTAATACTTTGAAGAACATTTCCTTCAATATCTAAAGCATGATTTGCATTATCTATGTTTACTACTTTAACACCTTTTACATTTTCAATTTTTTCTAAGCTTTCTTTATTTAAAAGTGGATCCTTAGTTCCTGTTATAACTAATGAATTTTCACATACTCCATGTTTAGCTGTTTTATCTATTGGACTTATATATATGTTTTTAACATCTTTTCCTCTAAACATTCCATTTAACATAACTTGCACACAAGTTCCTATACTTTTACCTATAATAACTATTTCTTTATATTCTTTAGTTATACTTTTTTGAATCGCTTCAATAGTTTCTTTAGCCATTAAGTGGAACTCTTTTTCTATATTAAATTCTGTTCTATTTATTTGGAATCCATATTCCATAGTTAATACATCATATCCTAATTCACTTGCAAGTGATCTTGAATAATCTAAATATGATCTATCAATTAAATATGCAACTCCTGGTAATACAATTGTTAAAGTATCACTACCATTATCCTTAAATATCCCCTTTAATTCTACGCCCCATTTTGACATAACTTTATTTTCCATCTTCTATTTCCTCCTCTTTTGTTCCTTTTTCTTCATTATACTCCTTTATTTCAAATAAGTATAATTAAGCTTCCCTATACTTCTTATAAAAATTACTTATAGGAAGTATGTATCTATTTTATTTTAAAAAGAGGAAAAGTTATACAACTTCTCCCCTGTTAAAACCTATTTTAAATTTAATAGTTTTACATAAAAAATTCTTCACTATTAACTCTTACTTCTAGTGCATTCCAATATACATTCCAACAAAGTAAGGTACAAGCCATATAACCCATACTGCTATACTAAATTTGTGGAAAAACTTTTTAGCTCCTTCAGAACCTTTATTGTAAACCCATGTAGCCCATACTGCATGAATTAACATAAGAATTATTGCAAGTGCTCCTGTTATTCCATGAATCATAAGTTGTGTAGATGTTATACTATGGTCTGTCCCCATTGAAGCTATCTTAGACATAGTTGTAGTTCCTAATGTATCAAATACTAAACCTATCCAAAATATTATTACATGTTTTTTCTTTAATGTTTTTGATAAAAATTCTCCCCAAACACCTATTGAATAAAAAACAAGTGCTAATGAAATAAAAATTATTGCTGGTATTAAAAGTTTTGGCATAATTATTCACTCTCCCTAATCTTTTGTATTATTTCTTCTAAACCTTTTTTGATTTCTTCTAGCTTGCATTCTTCTATATTTTTAAAAATATTAGAGTACACCTTATTGAAACTAAGCATATATTTTCTGCCTTCAAATCTACCTTTTTCAGTAAATGTTATATATGTATTTCTTTTGTCTTCATCATGTTTTATTTTTTTAATATATCCCAAACGTTCCATTCTATTTAAAATACCTGAAACTGTCCCTTTGGTTAAATTCATAACTGCACATATTTCTGAAACAGTCATTTCACCATGATGCCCTAAATGTTTTACTACCGTTAACTGTTGTGGCGTTAACTCTGTTTCTTTAAGCTCCTTTGAAAGAATATTATAAACTTCTAAGTCAATATCTTTTATAAGCTTTGTTATTTGAAAGCTAGTCTCTATTCTTTGTTTCAATCTTCTCACTCCAAACTGTTTGCAAGCAAACTATCTTTTTAAAAATAAACAAACCGAATTGGTTTGTATGCAAACTATATTTATATAATACCACGTTTATTTTATTTGTCAACTTGTCCAAAAAATAATTCCTCACCATCAAATAATCTCTATAAGTTTATCTGATTCTAAGGAATTATCTAAATAAATAACTTAAAAAAGGAATCTTTTATTATATTTTAATTTATTCTAATCATAAAATTATTGTTACAAATTATTTTCCTAAAGTTCTTATCCACTTATTTGCAATATTCTCTTCATGCTTTTTGAACTTTTCATATTTTTTATAACTTTTCATAGCATGTTTAATTTCTTTATCTAGTTCTTTTATATCCATATGCTCTATAATTTTTTCATTAGAATATACTTCTTTTATAGCTTCTTTTGAAGCTCTCTCTTCTTTTACATTATCTAAATTGTTTAATAATTTTTTAAATACGTCTTTTTTACTAGCTATTTCAGCATCCTTTCCTTTATTAGCTATAGCTAAAAGTGTTTCTAATCTTTTTTTAGTATGTTTGAAAGTTATTTCATTTAATCCCTCTTCAATTCCATACTCTTTTAGATATTTAAAGAATTCCTCTAAATTTTCTTCTCCACCAAATACTTCTTTTATTTCTACTGTTGTTAATTCTTCCATTTTAGTCACCCCTAATTAATGTTTTTTGTGATTGAATTTATTTCCTTCTTCTTTATGCTCTTGTCTTTGCTCTTCTTTTCTCATCTCATTTATTTTTTCTCTTTTAGCATGTACCATATCTTCTTTAAATCTTCTGTTTCCTGTATTACTCATTTTTATCCACCTCTTAAATTTTTTTCCAAAAAATATTCAAAAAAAAGCTAATGACCTACAAACACTTTACCCTTTGGTAAATAGAATGTAGAAGTCATTAGCATATAGCGTTTAAAGGTTAACCTCATAACCTATTATTTACTTTTTTTAAATATCTTTTCTATGCCTTTATAATACTCTTCTTTTTTTTCCCATTCAATAAACAAATTGTAAATATTTTTATTTTCATTATATTTCACTTCCATATTCTTCCATAAAATGGTAAACTATACTCAACATAATGGATAAGGGTGATTAAGTTTATGAAGAATAAAAAGAAAAAAAGTAAAAAAAGCATTAATAATAAAAAGAAAAGAATTTACAGAACAGAATTACAGAAAACTAATAAAAATTCGGAAAAATTAATTTTTGATGCCGAACTTGGAATTGATATGAATACTTTAATAGAAAAAAATATAACCATAGCAGATTTAGAAACTCTAGCCACTGATGATTTAAATGCAGAAGAAGGAGTAAAGGTATCTAATACCTTCATTCCAATTTCTGATTTTTTAAGTCCTGAAGCTTGTGAAAAATTATTTTCTGAAGATGATAATTTAGTAAAGGATACCGGTTTATTAGAGGTTGCTTGTACTAGTACTTCGGAATTAGAGGAAGATTCATCTACCTATATTGGTCAAGCTATCTTATCACAAACTACGCTTTTTGAGGATATAGATAACACTTCATTAACAGATGATGCTTCTATGCTAGAACCTATTGTAGAAGAAGATATTGTAGATGCTATAGAGCCTTTAAATAACACAGTTATTTCATTTCCTATAGATAATAAGACTTTAATAGAAGATGAAATTGAACGTAAAAAGAAAGATTTAAATAAATATCTTGAAGAAGAGAAAAAATTTAAAGAGTTTGATAAAAAGCTAGTAACTCTTACTCGTGAAAAATTATCTCAGAAAAAACAAAGTAATTTTTCTAGATTTTTAAATAAAATCTTCGTCTAATAATTAGTGTGTAAAATGCTCTTTTCAATACAAGATAGAGTCTTACACATACTTTTATATACTTATCTCTTTAAATTTATATATAAAAAGGACTTTTCTACAATTTAGAAAAGTCCTTTTTGGTGTTTTACTATTGTCCTGATATACTTACTATTATATTTTGCTCATTATTACTAGCTGCATTTGGAAGCGCTTCACTTATGTTTGCCCCCATACTTCCATTAGGTACTGTATTTCCAAGTGTTACATTTACAGTTACATTATTGCTTACTGTATTACCTAATTGTGAAAAACTATTTTTTATTTGGCTATTACTAAAGCTTCCATCAACAAATTCTTTAGCTTTTACTTCTGAACCAAAAGCTTGACTAATATCTGGTGTAGTATTTATTAAGTTCATTACTTTACTACGAACACTATCACAGAATTTATCAAAGCTTATTCCTGTATTTTGAACAGTTTGTGATGTGCTTCCTGTATTAGTATTAGTATTATTTACATTAGAAGTATTGTTAGCTGTATTATTTGAAGTATTGCTTCCTGTATTATTTTCTGCTCCATTGTTTGTTGTATTGTTTGTTAAAGTAGCAGATTTTTGTGCTGGTGTTTCTGGAGTTGCTGTTGCATTTTGAACAGTTTGGTCATTTCCAGTAACTACTGCTGTTTTACCTATATTACTATCATTATTTGTTTGGTTTACAATTCCTGCATTCTTATCTGCATTTGTAAATAATCCTTTTACCCAGTTTACAAAGTTATCAAAATGAACTTCTAATTTATTCATAAATCCATTTAATTGACCTTGTTGGTCAAGCACATTATTTAACTGGTCTTGCATATGCTCTAATGTTTTTTCCATTTCACTTTTATTGTAATTTTGATTTGATATTCCTACCATAACATTATTAAGGTCTTTTTGTTGCTGTGGAGTTAATTGAACTCCATAATTATTAGTTACATTATTAATAGTTTGTGCAACTTGACTTGAATCTTGATTTCCATTTTGGATAACTTGAGCTTTTACATCATTAACTACTGCTGCAGCCTTAGTTTGTCCTACATTTGGATCACTTGCTATATTACTTGTAACTTGCATTTCTTTATTAGCAAGTTGCTTTTTCTCTGGACTTATAGCTTGTCCTGTTGCTTTTTCATAACCAGTCATAATCCCAGTTAACGCTCCTGTTCCACTAACTGGAAATGGTGCTGCTGCAATTACGTTAGCATTATATATTCCTGCTGTTGTTAAAGCATTACTTATCATACTTGCTGTAACATAAGTTAAGTTTGCAGTCTTTACATTTATTCCTCCACTTGATGTTGGTTGAACATAAGCACAGGAAATTGTTCTTGTTCCAATCTCTGATTCTGGCACAATCCCTTTTAGTTCTTGTTGCTCTTCCTGATTATTTATCATTATTTTTTCATAACTTCCATTTGGTGCATTAAAATACTGTAGCATTTCTTGTTGCTGCTGATTGTTTAAGTTTGCTCCTATAGATATTACATTAAATCCATCTGCAAATGCTGAAACTCCTGGAAGCATCATACTACCTGCTATGGCTAAACTCACTGTAATTCCTATAATCTTTTTTCTTTTCATTTGTAAATCCTCCTAGTAAATCTAAATAATATTTACTTAGTACATAGTTTGCCATATTCATTTTAGGAATGCAACTATATCATAAATTTTTAAGAATCTTCAAAATTTATCTTCTTATTTCTTTTATTTATTACAAATTTGTCTTTCTTTTGTAATTAAAATTTCCTTTTTCCAACTAGAATCCTAATAAGCTACCTACTTGGAATACTAAAACTGATATTACCCAAGCTACCCCAAATGTATATCCAGCCGTAAATAATGTCCACTTCCATGAATTTGTTTCTCTTTTTATAGCTCCTAATGCCACAAGACATGGTGTATATAACAATGACATTATCATAAATGAAATTGCTGAAAGAGGTGAAAAAGCACTTTGAATCGCTGCTACTACTGCTATTCCTTCCTCAACGCCAGCATAAGTAAGCCCCATTGTTCCTATTACAGTTTCCTTTGCCAATATCCCTGTTATTAATGCAATTACAGCTTGCCATGTCCCAAATCCAGCCAACGTAAATATTGGTGCAATAGTTCCACCTATAATCCCTAATAAAGAGTCTGAGCTATTACCATCTACCCCTATTGGGAAATTAGATAAAAATGCTAATATAACCATCATTGGTAATATAATACCTCCAGCTTTCTTTAAAAATGCCCCTGCTTTATCCCACATTAATAAACTAATATTTCTAATTGATGGCATTTTATAGCTTGGTAATTCCATAATAAAGTAAGATTCCTCTCCTTTAAATAAAGTTTTACTAAAAATTTTTCCAACTATAAGTGCAACTATAATTCCTAATGCATACATAGAAAATAATATTAACCCTCTATGTGATTCAAAAAAAGCACTTATAAACAATGCATATATTGGTAATCTTGCTCCACAGGATATAAAAGGATTTATTAATATTGCAATCATTCTATCCTTTTTATTATCTAGAGTTCTGGTTGCCATTATCCCTGGTACATTACATCCAAAACTTACAATCATTGATACAAATGTCTTTCCATGAAGACCAACCTTTCTCATTATTCTATCCATAACATATGCAGCTCTTGCCATATATCCACTATCTTCTAGTAGACCTATTAAGAAATACATTGTTATTATTAAAGGTAAAAATGATAAAACTGCACCTGTTCCTCCAAATATACCATCTCCTACAATGCTAACTAAAAGATTGCTAGTTCCTATACCTTCTAAATACCCTACAACTTGTTCTCCAACACTTCCAATAAATCCATCTACCCATTCTTGCATAGTTGCTCCAACTACAAATGTTGCTTGATATAAACACAGCATAACTGCTGCAAATATCGGTAAGCCCCATATTTTATGAGTTAATATTTTATCTATTTTATCTGTTAAAGTTATTTTTTCTACATTCTTTTTTACAATAGTTTCTTCTACTATCTTATTAACTATTTTATATCTTTGATTTACTATTTCCATTTCAGCTTCATACCCAAAATGCTTTTCTATATTTTTAGTTGCTACATTCAACACTTCTTTTAATTCTTTATTTTCTTCTATCCCAAGCTTTTCTTTCATATTTGAATCATTTTCTAACAACTTTATAGCTGACCATCTTTTTGAAATTATTGGTTTATTTATTTGTTTAGATATATTTTCTATTTCTTTTTCAATTACTGAGTCATAATCTATTTTTATCTTACCTTTTTTATTAGATTTTTTTGAAATTCCTTCTAAAAGTTCACTAATTCCCTTTTCATTTAATCCTACAGTTCCTACAACCTCTACCCCTAAAATTTTAGAAAGCTTTTCTTTATTTATTTCAACCTCATCTTTTGCTGCTAAATCTAACATATTAAGACATACTAATACATCTATATCTAATTCAAGCAACTGTAATGTAAAATATAAATTTCTTTCTATATTTGTGCTATCTAATATATTTACAACTAAATCTGCATCCTTACTCAATATATAATCTCTACCTATAATTTCATCTTCTGAATAAGTACCTAAACTATAAGTTCCTGGCAAATCTACTATTTTAAATTCCTTTTCTTTATAATTTAATCTTCCTTCTTTTTTCTCTACTGTTACCCCTGGCCAATTTCCTACATGTTGCTTTGCTCCTGTCAATGAATTAAATATACTTGTCTTTCCACTGTTGGGATTTCCAACTAATGCTATTTTTCTCATAATACCCCCATTTATTTTCAACCTTAAATTTTGATTATTTTTTACTCTCCAAAAACTATACAAGCTTCTTCTTTTCGTAGTGTTAGTTTATATCCCCTAAGATTAATCTCTATAGGATCTCCAAGTGGTGCTTTTCCTTTAACTATTACCTTCGTACCTATAGTTAACCCCATATCTAAAAGTTTCCTTCTTATTTTACTTGTCTTTTGGATTTCTTTTACAGTAATTTCTGTACCCACTTCTACATTATCCAATCTTTTCATTTTATGCCTCCTTTTAACTTACTTTATCAAATGATAACATTTATCATTCTCTTTTGCAAGTCATTTTCAAAATAAAAATTGATAAATAAAAAAGCCTCCTATCTGATTAGATAGAAAGCTTTTTATACTTACTATTATTTTAAATTAAAGAATGCCTCTCTTCCTCTATATTGTGCTACATCCTCAAGTTCTTCTTCAATTCTTAAAAGTCTATTGTATTTAGAAACTCTTTCTGACCTTGCAGGTGCTCCTGTTTTTATTTGTCCTGCATTTACTGCAACTACTAAATCTGCAATTGTAGTATCTTCAGTTTCACCTGATCTGTGAGAAATAACTGCTGTATATCCTGCTCTATTTGCCATTTCAATTGCATTTAATGTTTCTGTTAAAGTTCCAATTTGATTTAATTTTATAAGAATTGAATTTGTAATTCCTTTTTCAATTCCCATTTTTAATCTTTCTGTATTTGTTACAAAAAGGTCATCTCCAACTAATTGAATTCTTTTACCTAATCTTTCAGTCATTATCTTCCAGCCTTCATAATCTTCTTCAGCCATACCATCTTCAATTGAAATTATAGGATATTTATTTACTAGATTTTCATAGAAATCTACCATTTCTTTTGGTGATAATGTTTTTCCTTCATGCTTTAATACATATTTTCCATCTTCGAAGAATTCTGATGATGCTGGGTCTAATGCAATAAACATTTCTTCACCTGGCTTAAATCCAGCCTTATTTATAGCTTCAATTATAACTTCTATTGCTTCTTCATTTGATTTTAAATTTGGTGCAAAACCACCTTCATCTCCAACTCCTGTTGAATATCCTTTTTCATTTAAAATCTTTTTAAGTGAATGATATACTCCTGCACACATTCTTAAAGCTTCACTAAAGCTTTTTGCTCCAACTGGCATAACCATAAACTCTTGTAAGTCAACTGAGTTATCAGCATGTTCACCACCATTTATAATATTCATCATAGGAACTGGTAAAACTTTAGCATTTACTCCACCTACATATTGATATAAAGGAAGTCCTAAATACTTAGCACTTGCCTTTGCAACAGCTAAAGAAACACCAAGTATTGCATTTGCTCCAAGCTTTCCTTTATTTTTTGTTCCATCAATTCTTATAAGCTCACTATCAATAAAAGGTTGATTTAAAGCATTTAATCCTATAAGTTCGTCTGCAATAATTTCATTCACATTCTTAACTGCATTTAAAACACCTTTTCCATTATATCTATCTTTATCATTATCTCTAAGTTCTACTGCCTCATATATTCCTGTAGATGCTCCAGACGGAACAGCTGCTCTCCCTACAGTACCATCTTCTAAAACAACCTCAACCTCAACTGTTGGGAATGCTCTTGAATCTAAAATTTCCCTTGCTCTTATATCTACTATTTCTGCAAATCTTTTCATAAATTTGTTCCTCCTTTTAAACTATCTAAGATAGCTTTCTCTTTCTATGTTTTTATTATACAACCTTTAAATGATAATTACAATCATTTACTACAAATAATCATTATTTTCAAAACTTTATTTTCCTTAAAGTTTTTGTTACAATAAAGCTAATTTAACTAAAGGAGGATTTTTATGAAATTCTTATATGGTCGTTATGGAGTAGATATTTTTTCAATATTTTTATTATTTTTAAGTAGTATATTAAATCTATTTAGATACACTCATTACATAGGATTACTTTTACTTATTTTAATAGTATTTAGAGTATTCTCAAAAAATAAATATGCAAGAAGCTCTGAAAATACAAAGTTTATTACTTTTATAAATAAGTTCTTAAAAAAATTCAATAAACAAATTCCATACAATACTCCAACCTTAAACTTTGATAGCTTACCTTATTTTAAGCAAGCCTATTCAATATACAAGGCTCAAAAAAATGCACAAAAAGCACAAAAAGCTAAAAATAAAAACTTCAAAATTCTTACTTGCCCAAGCTGTGGTCAAAAACTACGAGTTCCAAAAGGGAAAAAGAAAATAGTAGTAACATGTAGTCGTTGTAAAAAAGAATTTAAAGCAAAAAGCTAGGGCAGTTAAGAGTTAAGAATTCAGGAAAAAACTCGCTAGGGCGAGTTTTGGAAATAAAAAGAATTGGCGTCGCCAATTCTTTTTATTTCCAATTTTAATTTTTTTTTATGCTTAACTTAAGACTTTCCCTACGATAAAATTTACCGCCAGGTAAATTTTGAGCCCCTTCTCACCAAGAGTTGCTTGCAACTCCCTAATTCTTCATTTTTAATTTTTCATTCTTAATTAAACTCACTCTTACTTTTTCCCTATTAACTCTTAACTCAAAACCCTTCCCTGCGACAAAATTTATCTCCGATAAATTTTGAGCCCCCACAAGAGTTGCCTGCAACTCCCCCTAATTCTTCATTTTTAATTATTCATTCTTAATTACAAAGCCTTCCAGCTAAATTTCCAGTTGAAAAAGCAATCTGTAAGTTGTATCCACCTGTTTCTGCATCAACATCCATAACCTCTCCTGCAAAGTATAGTCCTTTTACTTTTTTAGATTCTAATGTTGATGAATTTATATTTTTTACAGATACTCCACCACAGGTAACTTGTGCTGCTTTTATTGTTAGTGTTTCTAGTACTGTAAGATTCATTTCTTTAACCATTTGAAGAAACTTGTTTTCACTTTTCTTTTTAAGTTCTGATGATTTAACCCCTGTTAATTCACACATTTCTCCAATTTCTTTTAAGAAGCTTTGTATTAATGTTCCTTTTAAATTATTTAAAACATCTTTTGAAGGATTTTCTTTCATTTTTTTACTTAACTCTTCTCTTGATACTTCTGGTAAGAAATCTAATGTAAGAACTACTTCTCCCTCTTCTAAACCTTTATTTATATATGAAGATAATTTTAAAACTGCTGGTCCTGAAACTCCAAAGTGAGTAAATATCATGTCTCCTCTTTGTTCAAATTTCTTTTTCTTAACCTTTGCTTTTATTAAAACATCTCTCATTGATATTCCTTGAAGTTTTTTTGCAAATTCTTCTTTTATAACTAAAGGAATTAATGCTGGATATTGTTTTTTAATATCATGACCATATTTCTCTAATATGCTGTACATACTTCCATCTGAACCTGTTAGAGGAAAGCTTTTTCCTCCTGTTGCTATAATTAAATTATCGCACATAATTTTTTCTATATCATTTACTACTATTCCTTTTATCATTCCCTCTTCTACAATAAGGTCAGTAACACTTTTATTGTATAAAACTTTAACATTATGCTCTCTTAAGTCATCTCTTAAAATGTTTATAACATCATCAGCTTTATCATTATCTGTATACACTTTTCTATCAAGCTCTTCCTTATATTTAAGACCTTTACTTTTAAAATAATCTAATACATCTAAATTTGTATATGTATAAAAAGCTGAGTATAGAAACTTTTTATTAGTTACTACTTTTTCAAGCATCTCACTAATATCCCTATTATTTGTTATGTTGCATCTTCCTCCACCAGTTAACTTTAATTTTTTACCTATTTCTTCAGTTTTTTCAATTAAAATCACTTCATTTTCTTCTGATGCTTTAATTGCTGCCATTATTCCTGCTGGTCCACCACCAACGACTATTACTTTTTTCATATGATAACCTCATTTATTTTAAATTTCTTACTTTAATACTTTAAGATATTTCCACTATAATCTATCCCTCTACTAATATTCTGCAAATAGGACATACTAATACTATGAAGAATATATTTCTATTTTATCACAGTAAATTATATACTTAAATTTATTTAACTTCTATATTTTTGATTTCTATTTTTTATATTCTATTAAAACTTTATCTATATTTATATGGTAATATTTATTATATTTTTAAAAAAGGAGTTGATTTTTATGTCAACAACACTTAGCTTAGATAGAAATTATTTAGATGATGAACCTAATTTTAACGAGAGTAATCCTAAAAAAAAGAAAACCTTACTTAAAGTTATAGTTTCCTTAATTATAGTTATTATAATTTTTGTTGTAGGTTTTACATGCTATTACCTTTACTTTAATAATAAGGATCTTTCATCTATTAATAGCAATATAAATACATATAACACATTAGTATCAACAGTTAATGAAAATAGTAATCCAACTGAATCTGATTATAGCTCTTATAGCACAAAGTTTTCTAACCTTTCTAATACATTTAAAAGCTATGAAAATTCAATTTTTCTAAACAGTGAAAGTAAAACTTTAACAACAAATTATGCAAACCTTACTTCTTATTTAGCTTATAATGAAGATTTATTATCTAAGTACTTAACATATACATCAGAAGTAGAAAATTTAAGTTCACCAAATTTAGACCAGCTTCAAGGCTTAATAAATAAATTTAATGGACTTTTATCAAGTAATGACTTTACTCAAATGAAAAATATGTATAACAATGACCCATTTGTGAAACAAAACATCTCTAAAACTAGTTCACCTACAGTATTTGAAGATATGGTTAATAAAACTGTATCTAAGCTTTCAAATACTAGTAAGTATGAGGTATTTGCAAATAATATAGCAAACTTCTTTGGACTTGGAGATATTTTCAAAAATAGTATGCAAATCAAAAATTAACTTATTATCATTAAATCTCAATAAAAATGCCCAAGTAGGAAATACAATTCTACTTGGGGCATTATTTTAATTTCTTTTTTCTATCATCTTAAAGAATGGATAATATATTAAAACTGACAATAATATTTGTACTAGCTGTACTAATATTATTCTATAATCTAAGGATACTAAAAATCCCTCTAAAAATATTGGTAAGTGAGCCACGTCAAAAATTGGTGCTCTAATATATCCTATTTTTATTAAATATATTGGTAATGTACCAAGTATTGTTCCTCCTATTAAAAAGGGAATTGCAAGTATTTTATTTTTTACAATTGGTACTCCAAATAACAAAGGTTCATTTACTCCAAATAAGGATAATTTCAAGGTCTTTTTACCAAGCTTTCTATATTTTTCTTTTTTAGAAAGTAACATTGAAATTACAAGTCCTATTGTTACTCCTGTTCCTGTAAAATTAATTATTCCTGAAAAAACTCCCATTGATAAAAAATGTGGCATATTTATTCCTAAATTCATAGCAATTATGTTTTCTGAAACATAAATAACAAGTATTGGTGCAATTAATGGTGTAATAACACCTGAATGTATTCCAAAATACCAAAATAGTGACCTTATAAATATAACTGCTACAACAATATACATGTTGTCTAATAATCCAATTATAGGCGTAAAAATTTCTAAAATTATATCTGGCAATATTGCTCCTCTAAACTCTGCTCCAATAAATCCTCTTATGCAAATAAAAAATATCCCTATAAAAAATGTTCCACCCATTGTTTCTATAGAATCTTTTATGAATTCTGGAACAAACTTGGATTTTTTTGTAGCTAATCTTACAATATGTATTCTATTATATATACAAACTACTATCATCCCTATTATAATTCCTGTAAATATACCTTTTTCTCCTAGCATATTCGTATCAACAACACCACTTTCGTTATATCTTAATGATGTTATTAATATAGAAAATACAGTCATTAATACGCACTCTATAGATTTTATTTCATATTCTCTACTTAAAAAATATGAAACTAATACACCTCCATATAAGCCTATTAACCCTATACTTCCTCTAATTATTATGCTTATTAATTCTGACACATACAAATAATTTTCTATAAATATTCCATTCCTTGCAAAGCTTGTGAAACCTTCCTTTATTATAATTGATGTTCCACCTAATAAAAGGATTGGTATTAATCCAATCATAGCTCGCCTTAAAGCTATAAGCTTTGAACTTCCATCAAGCTTATTTGCTATATAAATAAGAATCTTTTCTAGCCCCTCTTCTAATTTAAATATACTCATTTCCTATCTCTATAGCTTTTCTTAATATTTTTTCTCCATCCATTTCCCCATAAAGCTCTTTAGTTAATAAAGTAATTCCAATTTCTCTATCTCCTATAATTTCTCTTATATATTCATACTTATGCCCAAGCTGTGGTCCTACAAGTATTATGTTATATTCATCTAAATAAGCTTCTATTCTATCAACTGATATAGCTTCTAAATGGAATTCATCCTTTTTAAATTTATCACTTTCATCTAGCACTTCATTAATTTCTTCTACTATCATTGTAGTAGAAAAACCTCCTGCACATACTAAAAGTATTTTATACTTCATCTCTTATTCTCCCCTCTGAATATATGTCTATAAGCTCACTAATAACATCAAATATTATTAATGTATTCATCAAATGATCCTCTGCATGTATCATAAGTAATCCTTGTCCTTCTGTTTCTTTTACCTTCTTGTATCCATTTAAGATTATCCTAGCTTCTTCCATTATAGCTTTGGATTTATCCTTTTCACCCTTCTTCGCCATTTGCAATGCTTTGAAAATCTCTCTTCTACCTTCTCCTGCAACTCCTATTATCTCTAATGCTCTTTTTTCATTTTCTTTCATAATTACCTCTATTTTAAATGTTAAGTAGCTTTCTTATCTCCTTAATAGAATCTACACTTAACATCTCTTTTCTCAATTCCTCACTTTTTATTAATTTAAATATAAACTTTCCAATTTTCTTGTGTAACTCCATACTTCCTTTTTTAACAGATATAAGAAATATACAGTTAACTAATCTATCCTTCCACATAATTTCTTCATCTAACAAAATTATATTAATAACATTTTCTATTCCATTCATATTTATGGCATGTGGTGCAGCGATTCCATTTGCATAAGCTGTACTTAAACTCTTTTCTCTTTGCAATACTTCTTCTTTAAAGTTTTCATATACAACTCCCTCTTTATATAAAAACATAGCTTCCTTCTCCAAAAGCTTTATATAGGAAACATTCTGTCCACCTTTTATTTTCTTTAAATAAATTCTATCTATCTTTTCATCTTTACTACTATTTAAGCCACTTCTTATCTTTCTAATTACTTTTTCTATTTCATCTTTTTCAAATATATTGTCTATTCTAATTATTTTTCCACTCTCACCTAACATCTCTATATTTGTAACTATAAAATCATACTTTTTAATATCATCCTTATAATTTAAAATTTCTATTTTGAAATCTCTAAAAACTCTTTCAATGTTAATCTTTAAAAGAAAACTTATACCACCTTCACTTTTACAAAGAATCCCTATCTTTTTTTCACCCTTTAATCGTTCTTCTTCCTTCTTTTCAAAATGTGCTGTAAAGTGAATTGCAATAAAGGCTATTTCATCTTTTATTAATTCTAAATTCCATCTCTTTGAGAACTTTTCCATAAAGTTTAATGTAAGAAGCATTATCTCTTGATACCTTACATTTATTTCTTCAAAATAAGGATTTTTTAATTGAGTATTTGTCTTTACTCT
>NZ_JBOFRG010000342.1:0-2167 GCF_051650885.1 Clostridium sp. | reverse complement strand
TAAAGAACAGATTAAGTTCGTTGGCCCTGTCCAAGCTGAAACTCCTCTGCTGCCAGTCGATCTGAAGCCAGTGATGGTCTTCATGCCGCTCCAGACCTCCCTCATGTTGTTCTGCTGGAGTTTCTGCTCCAGCTTCCTCCTGTACTTCTCCTTGGCCTCCCTGATTTTCACCTTCAGGTCAGCCTGGATTGCCCTCACCTCCTCCCTATTACCATCAGTAAAGGCCCTCCTCTTGGCATTCAGAATGTCCTTGATGTCCTTTGTTATATAACATCAAATTTAAATTTAATCAGTAATTAAACATCATGGTTATAAAGCAGAAACTAAAAGTGTCAGTTTTGTGCCATACATAGATAGATGACACAATTACGTGGTTTGGAACCAGTTACTGGTATGTTTAATGTTTTATTACTGATTAAATTTAATCCATAGCAGAGTATCATATTATATAAACTGATTATATGTTTGTTTGTAAAATTTGAATCTGTAAAGTAACTGTCACATAAATGTGGTAAAAAGTACAATATTTCCCTCTGAAATGTAGTCAAGTAGAAGTATTAAGCAGCATGATATTGAAATACTCAAGTAAAAGTACCTCAAAATTGTACTTAATTACAGTACTTGAGTAAATGTACTTAGTTACTTTCCACCACTGTATGTCGGCCTCCTCTGCTTTGATTGTGACCAGTATTTTTTTTAATCTGACCCCCAGCGTCATAGAAGTGAAACCCCAAATCACCGTAGTACACCTTTTTAAATTCCATTTCACAGAAAGCTAAACTCACAACAAGGATATTTTGGTTTTCACAGTTTACTGACATTGTTTTACATGAGTTCTGGGTGATGTGATCTTCCATCAAAGATCTCTCTCACTGCCGCTCGGGGCCGACACTTTCATGGACATCATGATTGAAATGTCGTGTACATTTGTGAGGTCACAGGGTGCATGGAAACACAAGCAGAAATACAAAAAGCCTCATGTCAAACCAGTCACACAACCCTCATCATGAGCTCATCACACCCACACATTAACTCCCTTCCTGACATCATACAGAGACAAACCTGAGCACAAGACGTTATAGCGCAGATGTACAGAAGGACACAGTCCCTCAGAGCTGACCAACAACAGACTGCAGGCCAGCAGTATTGCAGCTAGACCAACTAGACTTGCACACACCCCTGAAAGAAACAGAAACAGTCAAAACTTAAGATTCAGGACCAGACCCACACAGAACTTGAAGAGCATAATCTCAAGTGCTTTAAGGTTTTCAGTCATAACATTTACTTCAAGTCAAGAGAGTTGTTTTTGTAAAGAAATTCTTTTCTTTTTTGTTTTCTAATGTTTATCCTTAAGACAACAAAACATGTTAAATAGAAGTGAAAGTAAAGTTATTTTTTAAAAACTCAGATAACCTCATACCCTCTCAGATGAACTCTTTAAAGGAATTATTCAACATTATACTTTTTACTGTGAGCGAGACAAGAAAATGAATATTAATCTCATGCCTGTGTGTTAAATACAGTCAGGAGGTGGTTAGCATAGCTTAGCATAAAGACTGGGGGCTGCTAGCCTGACTCAGGCCAAGGTTTTAATAAATGGCTCCCAACACATGTAAAACTCACAAATTAACATGTTTTATCTCATCTGTTTAATCTGTACATAAACAGAAATGTGAATACATCAGTTTGTGCAGAAACTATTTCTTGTTGAAGAACAGTCGGTGACTGTGTGCAATTTCCTGAAGTCTTGCTGTCACAGTGAGGTTGCCAGGTTTGGTACCATCATGCCTGTCCAGAGACCAAAACCAGAACCTGTGCTCACCGACTGTATCTGGCAATGCACTATAGACCCATCAGAGCCACTGCACAGAAGTAATGGGCGGATGGATACACTGCAAGAAATAGTTCACCCTTAAAACCACTATTTGTCATTTTTGCATCACTGTGTATGGATTAAATAAACGAGATACAACATGTTAATCAATGCGCTTTAGAGAGAGGGAGGCACAATGCAAATACCACCTAGAATTTTTAAAAATAATAATAATGTAATTGTAGTGGTAATATTAATAAATTATTAATAATAATAATAATAGGAATGGCAGCTTTAGGAATTATAATGTCAATATTAGTAGCAGAGCCAATAATAACAACTGTAGTAGCAGCT
>NZ_JBOFRG010000341.1:0-57198 GCF_051650885.1 Clostridium sp. | reverse complement strand
CTAAAGTACTAATTGCAACTGAGCTTCCTGATGCCATTTTTGCTATTTCAACTGATTGTCTAGCAGTATTTGCTGCATTTCTCATAATAAGTTCATTTGTCTTATCATCAAGTTGCTTTATTGATTTTGCTTGAATTTCCTGTCTCTTTAAGATTACTGCTTGTGCTAAACATTGCTTAAATATTGGAAGTGTTACTATAAATGATGAGTTTATTTTTCTCATTAAGTTAAAGTTAGACATTTGTATAGTTTGTATCATTGGTGCTGCTTGTATTGCAACATTCTCCGCTATTTGTAAGTCGTAAACTCTTTGAGATAACATTTCTTTACTTATTTCAAGCTTTTGAATCATCATATGCTTTTGCTCTTCATTCATAGTCATATCATTTCCAATTTGACCTATATACATATCAATTTCTTCTAATGCAATTTCTCCTGCAACTATATACTTTTCTAATAATTGATAGTAATGTATATTCCCATCATATAGCTTCTTTAGATGTGCATTAGATTGTCTTATATCAGTTTCATACTTCTTTAAAAGAACATATATCTTTTCAACTTCCATTCCCATTCTGTCATACTTTTGGAATAGCTTAGCTACACTATTTCCTACATTTTTCATAAACTTTGAAAGCATAGATGGTTTTTCTGGATTTTCAATTTCTTTTATATCAAACTTGTCCATTATTTTAGTTAAATTAACAAGCATTTCTCCTGCTTCTTCTGCTTTTACAGACTTCATAGAATTTAATAATTCATCTGAAATTTTTGAGATATTTTCACTAGCTCCTTGACCAAACATTATTATAGAGTTTGGATTTTGAACCTCAACTTCACCTGTAAGTCTTTGAACTTCAACTGAACTTCTAAGAGCTTTTTTGTACTCTGTAATTTCTCCCATATCCATTCCTTGCATTTGACCATTGTTTGCATTCATATCAGTTCCCATGCTAAAGTCATTATTCATCATCTGAGTTTGTCCATAGCTTTGTTGCATACCATTCATATTAGAATACATAGTGTTATTCCCTTGCATTCCACCATTTTGCATTTGATTTCCCATTCCATAATTATTATTCATTTGCATTCCGTTATTCGGAGCATTGTTATACATTCCATTGTTCATCTGCATACCATTGTTTTGACCATTATTCATCTGCATTCCATTATTTCCACCATTGTTATACATGCCATTGTTCATCTGCATCCCATTATTCATTTGCATTCCATTGTTGTACATACCATTATCCATTTGCATTTCGCTATTTTCATTTAATTCCCCATTAAAATTCTCATTGAACATATCATTACCATTCATCACATTCTCCCCCTACATTACTTTAATAGCCTTGAAAAAAAGCCTTCTTTTACACTCATTATAGTTCTATACATGGTGTCATATTTCATAATTTCTAATCTTTCTGAAATTACAATTTTTTCTTGCAGTACATTATTTAAATTAAATAATCCTGATGGATTAAAAATGATTATATCAAAACCTATTATGTGAAGATATCCAAGTATTAATTGTATTTCTTCAGAAAGGTTTTTCTCTCTTTCTATAAATATTACAACCTTTGGCACATTTCCTGTAAAATCAAAATTATCTATAAGCCTTAAAACATTATTATTTAATTCTAATACCAAAACTAATAGCCTTAAAATTTGCTTTTCCTTAAACTCTTTTACATAAACATCTTTTCTAGTTATCGCTTCATTAAACTTCTTTAATAAAAAGTTCTGTGTTTCTGTACTGTATTTAGAAAATCTGTATCTTTTAAGCTTCTTTATCCCTTCAATATCAAACTCACCATTACTTAACTGATGGAACATAACACCATACATATCCTCAGATATAGCATTATTATTTGATAATTGTCTTCCATTTAAAAATAAAACATTCTCTCCTGTAGTACAGAATTTAATTAACTTTTGATATTTAAATATGTCATCATACTGACCATCTATCTTAAAGAACATACATGGAACCTTTACTGTATCTTTCTCTACTTCAAATCCTACACGAAGCTTTGCAGGCTCATTGAAGTATGTATATATGTCCTCTAATATTGAATCTATAACTACTGCTTTTGTATATCCACCTCTAAACTGCCAAGGCTTATACATTCCAGTCTTTACATTAAAAAGCTCTCCCTCAATTTCTCTTTGAAGAACCTTAGTATTGGTTTCAATCGCCTCTATAACCTTTCCATTCTTTGCTCTATCCTTAAAGGTTTCTATACTCAGAATCCCCATATTTTCTATAAGTTCACTTTCAGTATTAACCTCTTTAAACAAAGTTTCCTTCAATGGATTTATATATACTATATCAAATCCCATTTTATTCATTAACATCAAAAAGTATATCTCGTGCTTTCCAATCTCCCCATAGTAAATCCCCTTAGGAATTATATCTCCCTCAAAATCAATTTCTCTCAAATGAACATAAACCCAAACTATAAGCTTAGTAATAAAATTATTTCTAACACTATCATTAAAGAAATTTTCCTTTTGAATTGCTAAGGGTATAACATAATCTAATCCTTCTAAAAATTTTAAATTTATATCTCTATCATTAAAAATAGTAATATCTTGATACTTCATATTAAAAATATCCATTGTCCCAAGTTCATTATATATATACTGTATAAGCTCCATTTCTCCACTCATCTCAATACTTCCATCAAACAAAATACAAGACTTTTCATATTCCTTCATACGAGTTTCAATAGTCTTCAACAAATTATCATAATCATTACCATCTTCAACACCTATAAATCTATAGAAACAACTTTTAAAACTTGGATTATCATAATCTCTCTCATACTTTTTTCTAAATATTGAATTTATAATATTTATAAGTTTCATTCCCTTACCCCTTTAATACGTATTCATTTTATTTATATTATTTAATTACCATAAAATTACTTTGTATACTTTTAATTTTACTTTATTTTACCTTTTTTGTTAAGTTTTTTCTTTAATTAAAAAGGAGTTATCCACTAATTTTTAGTAGACAACTCCCTTTTTAATTATTTACTGATTTTTTTAGAATTTTGATAAAACTTTTTAGTTATATAAACAATTCTGATTTCTATTTCTTATCATTAAGATAAAACACTCTTTTTAAACCTCAAATAGCCACCCTCTATTAACTTTACATTCCTTATAGTTAAGATAAAACAACTATCATACATAGAATAATGACCTTGTGTATCTTGCTTTACATTCCTTATAGTTAAGATAAAACTCACACCATACAGTCCATTTACCTCTTTGCCTTCTAGCCTTTACATTCCTTATAGTTAAGATAAAACAGGAACATTTTAGAATGATAAATCCAATATCTTTTTACTTTACATTCCTTATAGTTAAGATAAAACGTATGTGGAGTGCTACAGATTTATCTTCTAATATGAGCTTTACATTCCTTATAGTTAAGATAAAACTCAATCTGCTCTTGTATATCAATACAAGTTATTCCGCTTTACATTCCTTATAGTTAAGATAAAACCTTTTTCATATACAAACGATGGTAATATTATTTTAAACTTTACATTCCTTATAGTTAAGATAAAACGGTACATTAAAAAGAAAAAAGGACGGTGTATAGAGTACTTTACATTCCTTATAGTTAAGATAAAACCTGGTATTCTTTCAG
Organism: Clostridium sp.; assembly: GCF_051650885.1. Classification (GTDB taxonomy): domain Bacteria; phylum Bacillota; class Clostridia; order Clostridiales; family Clostridiaceae; genus Clostridium. Next base: position 53,534 of record NZ_JBOFRG010000341.1, on the reverse strand, counting down.
CGGGATGCAATGTTATAGATGCCTTTACATTCCTTATAGTTAAGATAAAACTTATTATATGGAGGGTTTTTATGAATATATTAGTTATCTTTACATTCCTTATAGTTAAGATAAAACTCGCTGCCGATTATGATTGTGACGGAATTTGTTCGGCTTTACATTCCTTATAGTTAAGATAAAACGTCTATAATTGTGATTTAAATGCAACTTATAATATCTTTACATTCCTTATAGTTAAGATAAAACCAGCAGTATTCGCAGGATTGGTATATGGAATTCAAAGCTTTACATTCCTTATAGTTAAGATAAAACGCAATTAAAAAATTTACCTGTATGTCTATTTTAGACCTTTACATTCCTTATAGTTAAGATAAAACATGTCTTTGATGAAATAAAAGGTAGTTGCAAACCACTCTTTACATTCCTTATAGTTAAGATAAAACCTCCAACACTCGGTACAATATCCCAGTAATCAAAAAACTTTACATTCCTTATAGTTAAGATAAAACTGAATATTATTTTTCAACTAAGGATGAACATAATCAACTTTACATTCCTTATAGTTAAGATAAAACATGCAATATTCCTCGTAAAGATATTTACAAGCTAGTCCTTTACATTCCTTATAGTTAAGATAAAACTAGTAACATTTGTGTTCTCCAATCCTCATAATATAGCTTTACATTCCTTATAGTTAAGATAAAACCAATTAGAGATATGATAAGTGAAAAGTTAAATAGTTACTTTACATTCCTTATAGTTAAGATAAAACGCTGCTCTTCTTCTGCCATCCCTTGAGCCTATCCAGCCTTTACATTCCTTATAGTTAAGATAAAACTGAAAGATTTAGATATAGCTCCAAATGTTATTTTTGTCTTTACATTCCTTATAGTTAAGATAAAACAGCTTTAATAGTATCATATAAATCAATCATTCCTACCTTTACATTCCTTATAGTTAAGATAAAACTACCTGTATATATGCTCTTAGATGAATTCGCAAATTGCTTTACATTCCTTATAGTTAAGATAAAACCTTCTTCTCATTTTGAAGAACTTTTCTTCTGAAATCTTTACATTCCTTATAGTTAAGATAAAACCTGATAATAGGAGCATACCTTCCGTAAAGCCTTCAAACTTTACATTCCTTATAGTTAAGATAAAACAAAACAAATAAATGATTTAAATGTAGAGATTAAAAACTTTACATTCCTTATAGTTAAGATAAAACTTCAACCACACCGATATGAGGGTCGGCATTTTATTTCTTTACATTCCTTATAGTTAAGATAAAACATAAAAAAGTTAAAGAGATTAGAAGTAAAAAGGAAACTTTACATTCCTTATAGTTAAGATAAAACAAAAATGTGTTGATTGCTTAAATCGTTATGTATCGCACTTTACATTCCTTATAGTTAAGATAAAACTTTGAATTTTTCCTTCCACATAATCATACTTTTTCCTCTTTACATTCCTTATAGTTAAGATAAAACCTCCAAATCTTTTAATCCTTAAGAACTCTTTGTTATACTTTACATTCCTTATAGTTAAGATAAAACGTGGTATCTGTGTCTAATAAATTCAATGTTTTATCTCTTTACATTCCTTATAGTTAAGATAAAACTGTATGTTTTATTTTACATAATTTCATAATTTTGTGTCTTTACATTCCTTATAGTTAAGATAAAACCAAACTTATACTTATGCCACCACCTATATTTATCTTTACTTTACATTCCTTATAGTTAAGATAAAACGGTATAACAATGGTTAAAGAATTATTAGTAGATATAATCTTTACATTCCTTATAGTTAAGATAAAACGATATAGAAAAATAAATTTTAGAGCGTATGTAACTTACTTTACATTCCTTATAGTTAAGATAAAACTTTAATTTTTTATAGTTATAAACAATTAGAACTCCTTCTTTACATTCCTTATAGTTAAGATAAAACTTGCATAAAAGATAGAAGAGTTGAAGATTTAACTTTCTTTACATTCCTTATAGTTAAGATAAAACTAGGAATTTAGATAAGTTACACAAGTCTGAAACACACTTTACATTCCTTATAGTTAAGATAAAACCACCAGTAGGTGAACAAAAAATACAGTCTGATTGCTCCTTTACATTCCTTATAGTTAAGATAAAACATATTCCCCATTACAACTTGTGTTGAATTATAATTTACTTTACATTCCTTATAGTTAAGATAAAACTTATAATTTAGAAGAGGTTCTTCGTTTACCTTTTATCTTTACATTCCTTATAGTTAAGATAAAACCAATTAACCAAGTTTGGTGATATGGGTTCTGCATTCTTTACATTCCTTATAGTTAAGATAAAACAAAGGCTTAAAAATAGAGGATATAGTCTTTCAGTAGACTTTACATTCCTTATAGTTAAGATAAAACAGGTATAGTCCGTACCATTAGAAATAATGGATTAATACTTTACATTCCTTATAGTTAAGATAAAACAAGATTTACACTAAACTTCTATACATTAACTGAATACTTTACATTCCTTATAGTTAAGATAAAACCCACGTACATTTACTAATTGATTGTAACCCAAGATTCTTTACATTCCTTATAGTTAAGATAAAACTTCCCTATATCTATAAGCTATTGTTGCACTTGTCATCTTTACATTCCTTATAGTTAAGATAAAACGAACCTTCTGCTATTCCAGTTCCTATTACTGCACCCCACTTTACATTCCTTATAGTTAAGATAAAACTGTTTATATATGATGTTATAGATATACAAGAATTTTTCTTTACATTCCTTATAGTTAAGATAAAACGAGATTCTGTCTTAACATCAGTAATGTTTTATAGACCTTTACATTCCTTATAGTTAAGATAAAACTTTTAGCGAATTTTGTATTACAATAAAAAAGAAGATTCTTTACATTCCTTATAGTTAAGATAAAACGCACCATTATTTTCCTGCGTAATATCAGCACTAATATCTTTACATTCCTTATAGTTAAGATAAAACTTTCGGGTAGAGTAATTGAAGTTTATCAATATCAAAACTTTACATTCCTTATAGTTAAGATAAAACCAAGAGCCTCAACCATTCCACCATCAGCAAGAGCAAACTTTACATTCCTTATAGTTAAGATAAAACAGATAATATAAAGTTTACACAACAAAATTCAGATGACTTTACATTCCTTATAGTTAAGATAAAACATGAACATTAAATATTAAAAAAAAGAGGTAGAAAAAACTTTACATTCCTTATAGTTAAGATAAAACCATAGAAGAAGGTAAAAAGCCGTATTTCTTGGAAATTCTTTACATTCCTTATAGTTAAGATAAAACTGATGTTTACTATGTAGGGGGGATAAAATGAAATATCTTTACATTCCTTATAGTTAAGATAAAACGAGACACGAACTGAAATTAGCATTAGTGAACACAGAACTTTACATTCCTTATAGTTAAGATAAAACAATATTTAGCTTATATCCTATTGTTTCTTTTGTATTACTTTACATTCCTTATAGTTAAGATAAAACCTTATAAGTTCTTTTTTTATAATGTTTTTTACTACACTTTACATTCCTTATAGTTAAGATAAAACAATTAGTTTCCTTTAAATTAATTGTTCCTTGTGTTACTTTACATTCCTTATAGTTAAGATAAAACTTTATGGTTGATAATATTTGGTATCTGGTTAGCTTGCTTTACATTCCTTATAGTTAAGATAAAACCTCAATAGATACGGATAGTACAGATGATAAAAATCTACTTTACATTCCTTATAGTTAAGATAAAACTTTAGACTATAAAAGAGTTTATTATCTTAATTTCATAACTTTACATTCCTTATAGTTAAGATAAAACTTTGCAAAAATAATATTTTAGAAATAATAGTAGTATCTTTACATTCCTTATAGTTAAGATAAAACAGTAAAATTTCATAGTAATTATAGGGCAATTCAAAGCTTTACATTCCTTATAGTTAAGATAAAACTTGAAAGAGTTAAAAAGGATGTATTGGAAGTGCCAACTTTACATTCCTTATAGTTAAGATAAAACAATGATTAATGGGGCTGGTTCTTGGCTTGGGTATTTCTTTACATTCCTTATAGTTAAGATAAAACCCCGTTTTTATTTAAAATTTGACGACTATTTTATGCCATTTCCAAAGAGTTTTTTAAATATTTTTTTATTTATTTGCAGTAGACCCTCAGTGATATTTTTATTTTTTCTTTTCAACCTACTCCAAAGGCTTATATTTAAAAGGTTTGAAGCTATTTCTTTCAATTTTCGATCTACTGCAAATTTAAATTTCGCTCTTTTTAGTACTATAAATTCTCTTCTCCTTTACAACTATAACAATAGCTATTTCTTATTTCATTTAATTTTTCTATCTATATGATAAATTATTATTAAAACTTTGTCTATTGACCTTTTCAATACCATACTACTTTAAATAATTTGATTTTCAGAAAATCCCCCATACTCCTTTTTGCATTCCAATCCCATGTTAAAGCTATATTTACATGGAATTATATATATTTTTTCATAATTATTTAATTCCTCTTCTCTAATAACTCCTCCTTTTCTCCTTATCATTTCTAAATTTTGAAGTGGAATTGCGATTGTTTTTTGCATTATTTTCTCTTTCAACTTTATTTTTTTTGTTTTGCTTATTTTTTGAGTAATCATTTTTATTATTTCATCGAAAGCTTCTTTCTCATTATTGTATATCTCTTCTGGAATAATATTCACTGATTCTATCTCCCTTAATCTTTCATCGTTTTTCCCCAATTCATATGGTAATATATTTTTAGCATCTCTTATAGCTCTAACAATTTCATTAAAATATTCTGAATCTCTTAAATTTTCAACGCTATATGTATCCTTTACCATATTCATTTTTTCTTCTTCATCTAATTTCTTATTTTTATACTTTAATATACATTTTCTTGATACATCAAATATAGTATAATCTATTATACCTTTCTTTTTTGATACTCCCGATGGTAACATATTCTCCATTCCCACAAAGACATTAATATTTGCTTCTTCTGTATCTAGCTCTCTATTTCTATATGCTCTTCCCATCCTTTGTAATAATCCTGATAAATCTGAAAGTTCTGTATATAACACGTCAAAATCTATATCTAAACTCGCTTCAACTACTTGTGTCGTAATCCAAATTCCTTCAAATATATTTTCTATCTGCCCATTTTCAAATATTTCCTTTTCTTTTTTTCCTCTATCTTCTTTTGTAAATCTTGCATGAAACATATGCACATTTTTTGCCTTATCTTTCAATTCATTATATATCTCTTGTGCTTTTTTCACCGTATTAACAATAATCAATTTTTTCTTTCTATTATCTTTTAATATCACATTAATATTTTTTTCAATTAAACTTTCATATACTTTAATTTTATGTCTCAACATTATCTTCCCATTTATTTCTTTTAAAAATGGTTTTTTTGCTTTTATATAGTCAGTATTTAAATTTAATCCTACTTCACTCATTAAATTTTCAAATATGGGAGGAAATGTTGCTGTAACTATTGCAAATTTCCCACCTACCATCGTTACCTCTTTTAATGCCCATATTAAATACCCTAATAGTCTTGGTGCATATGTTTGAATTTCATCTATTATTATTTTTGAATAACTTAATGTAGCTTGTTTTAATTCAAATCCCTCATATTTAAATATAAAATTTATTAATTGATCTACAGTACAAACTGTTATTGGCATGCATAATTGTTTTGTGGAATTTAAATACGGTTCATCTATTTCATTTTTAACATCTCTTTTCATATATTCTGATGTTGTATCTGAATGCAATAATGCTACTTTCTTTTTATTTGCACCTATTTTTTCTTTACTAATTATCCTATCATAAATTGAATTTATAGATACCTTCAATGGTAGTGTAAAAAAGCCTTTTTCTTTACCTATCCAAACTAATGCTCCTTCTGTTTTTCCAATTCCTGTTGATGCTATTATTACTAAACTCTTGTCTGAATTTTGTAGCATATAATTTTGTAATTTATTTAAATCATACTCTTTCAAAGAATTTTTCACAAGTCTTACCATATCTTCTGGTTCTTCTTCAATATTCGTTTCACTACTTGCTGCAAAATCTATTTTATTTAGTAACCCTTTAAAAATCACATATGTTCTCTTTATATTTTCACAAACTGCATCATCTCTTAAAATTCTATTACTTAATCCATAAATATAATCACTATTAAGCTTTTCATTAATTTTCACCTCGAAAAAATCAAGATTTCTATAATATTTTTCTATATCTTCATCAATAATAGTTGCTAGCTCTCGCATTCTTATCATATTTAACTTTTCTCTATTATGGTGATATGAAATGGCTTCAATTAGTACCCTTATTTCTTCTGCTTGAAATTCCTTCTCTAATTCTTCAATCGGCAAAAATGCTGGACTTATGTATCCATGTGGTATTTCTTCAATATTTTCTAATATATCTTCTAATGGCTCGTATTGATTTCCATCTTCATTTAATTTTTTCATAATTTTATTCTGGAATTTCGTATTCATCTTTCCTAAATCATGATACAAACATGCCAAATATAATAACTTCCAATTCACATTAACTAATGGATATATTTTTTTTAGCAAATATAAATTTTCTAATAGCTTTCTTGTATGTTCTATAATAGTTTCTTCTTTATAGGTTTTAGCTAAAAATTTATTCATTCTACCTCCTAAGAGGATGAACAATATACAATTTTATTCTCCATCCTCTTTTCCAATCAAAAACATAATATTATCTTCATTATCTACAGTAATATTCTTTAGTAAAACCTTATCTAATCTACTTCCACTTACATATGCAGCTTTTACTTTAGACCAATTTCTAATTATTACATCCTTTTTTACTTCCTTTTTTTCATATATATTATTTAACTCATAAATAGTAGCTCTTAAGTTATTTATTTTATATTTTTTAATTGGTATATAATAATTCATTTTTTCATCAAATTTTATATTCCAGTTAAAACTTTCTTCTTCTCTAATCTCTACAATTTTCACTTCATCTATTCTTACTATATCTTCTCTTCTTCCTAAAGATATATATTCAGATGGATTTTTGAATGCCTTATAAATTTTTTCTATATTCTCGTCATCTTCTGGCATTATATAAATACATAACTCTGTATCTACTAATAACTCTGATGTAGCAACACCTTTAGTAACTCCATACACTTTCTTATCATTACTACTTTCTAATCTTAATTGATGCCTCTCCTTCTCATAAGATGCTCCTGAAAATTCATATCTAGTATATAGATCATATATTTTAGATTCATACTTTCCCGAAATGGCTACTTTCATTTCATTATATTCTGTAAATCTACAAGCGTAATGGACCATTCCAGTCACCGTTGAAGGTGCAGGTATAGGATAACTTTCTTTAAGTTGAAAACTTGTAGGCTTCTTATAGTTTACTAAATTTTGATAAAGTCTTAATTTCACTGCCTTTTTCCCCATACCTACACCTACTTTTCACTATAATAACTCTCTATTTCTTTTTCTATTTTTTCAAAGAATTCTCCTATTTCAATTGAATTTAATTTCTCTTCTATTTCTTTATTATTTATAAATAAATTATCTATTTTTCCTATTATAGTATTTCCCCTTATTTCTTTATCTAATTTTAGAACTGATTCAATCACTTCAACATTTAATCGATTATTGAATACCTTTATTCTATTCTCAAAAAAAGGATTTTTAATACTATATACTCCACCAATTGCAAATACTGGAGATAAATTTTCTCTTCGTCCTTTTATATCTCTATATAAAAATTTTATTGCTTTTAGTAACCTTTTTATTCTATTTTCTTTTTCACTATTAGAAATTTCAATTTTATCATTAATATCAATTCCTACTTTATCTAAATCAATAGTTATTGTATAGGTATAATAGGACTTATGAATTTCGCTTTGTGCTATATTTCCACCCTCCTTCTTCTTACTAGACACTTCATTATATCTATCTAACAGTCCTTTATTTGTTAAAAAATCTAAATCTGAATTAAATGTCTCAAGAGCTACTGCATTTGATAATCTTACTACTGCTGCTCTAGTTTTTACTGGTTTCTTAGTCTTCATATATCCAAATAAATCAATTTCTGCATACTCATCAATTTTAGCATCTGGATGAAATTGTAAGACATCTCCATCTAAAGCTAATGTTGTTATATCTTCTTTCATTTGTTTTATTATGTTAAATCTAAGTGCCTGTCTAGACACATATGAATAGGACCTTCCTCCATCTCTACTTATTCTTTTTAATGTTGTTACATTTCCTATTCCTTCTCCATAGTTAAGACTCTCTCCTTCCACAATCATCGATATTGTTAATCCTTTATTTTCCATTTCCATTTCCCTCCACTTCTTTTACTTCCCCCTGAAGTCCAATTAAAAATGAATATCCAGCATTTTGAAATTCATCACTATATCCTAGTATTGCTATTAAATCTGTTGGTATTGCCTTTTTCACATACATATATGCATTTACTAAACTTTCCATAAATTTTGAACTATTATCAGTTTTTAATGCATTCAACATTCTATATGATATTCCTACCAACTTTGATTCTGAATTCTTTAATAAATAACTTCTTTTTAATTCATTCCCATAATCTCTAAATTTTTCTCTTTCACATTTTTTCACTACTTCCCCTCCTCGAATAGAATTATTTATTGCTAAAATTTTATCTATTATTGATATCTTTTTAATAATTCCACATAAATATAAAGTCATTAATTGCTCAAGTAAATCATACAATACACAATTATTTACCAACCGTCTTAAAACTTCCTGATATAAATTTAATGTATATTTTTCAGTAATTTTTATTCTTACTTTAATCAAACTATTTAAAATTCCTCTATTTTTATAGAGCACATACAGTACTCTTTTAGATAACATATTAAATGTATATTTTCTATTACCATAACCATCAAATTTTATAACTTGAATATTATCCAATTCATATTCTATTTTTTCTATCTTTTCTTGTTCGACTAAGTTTATTATATTTAAATATGCTTCATTTTCTATATTTTCAAAATTTTCTTTATCGATACTCCCCTGTATAATATTAGTCTGATTTAATGTTTTAATGGAAATGTTGTTATTTATAAATATCCCTCTTCCATTAATAAAATTAAATCCTGCTGGTATACATGAATAAACTAAATTACATACTGGACATATATATGCATCGCTGCATAAATTCCAAAAATGCGATGATTTTTTCTCCATATCAACCCCAATATTATTAATCCATGTCATATTAAATACATTTTGCTTATCTTTATTTAACTTTAAAATTTTATTACTACATGTAAAACAACTAAACTCATATTCCTCTTTATTAACACTTGTGTATTTAATTATCGGTTGTATGAACTCCTCTCTATATAAAGAAAACATATTTTCTTCACTTTTTTGGGAATGTAAAAAGCTAATCCCCCCCCAAAAATGCTGTATAACATCATATATTACATTTTTAGCAGCTATTACTTTAAAAAGTTGTTCTTCTTCTAATATATTTATAATTTTTGCTAGTTCCTTTAAATTGTTTTTTATTTCTAATATTGTTGCTAACTCTAACGGTTCTTTACCCTTTGATGATATTTTTACTTTTTTAAAGTTTTTTACTTCTTCTTCTAATTTTACATATTCATCAGATATTAAATATCTATTCAAATATTCCTTTGAACTTAATTTTTTCTTAACATCTTTAATAAATTCAATAATTATTTCTACATTCTCTTTAGTTATATCTTCCTTACAAACTAACTCCTCATCAAATTTCACTTTAGAGCTAATACTATTCTTTATTTCATCTCTTAATTCCAATTTAAATTTTTTCGTTTCTTCTAATTTTTTGATAACTTCATTTATTTTCTGCAAACTTAAATTTATATTTTCTATCTTCGTTACTGAAATTTCATCCTTTATTTCTTTTTTAGTAATTCTAATTTCCTTTATATTTTTTGCGTCATCTGTAATACTTAACTCCTTTCTTATTAAGAAATATGCACTTAAATAACTTTTAGATATAAGCTTTTCTTTTGTTAACTTAATCATTCTTTCCACTTCTTTTGCATCATCTTTAGTTAAATTTGTTTTATCTAATAAAGCTTTTACTCTTCGCTTATATCCAATTATTCTTACAATAGATATTTGATTTTTATACTTATATATCATATATTCAAAATATTTTTCTTCAAAATTTTCTAACAATTCTTCTTCAAATTCTATGTAATCGTTTTTTACAACTATAGAATTTAAATTATTTTGACTATGCTCTAATATTTTAATTAGCCCTATAATTCCAGTATTTTTTAACCAATCACCAATTTGAATTCTAATTTTCCCCAAATGCTCACCTCCTATTTTATTATGTCAAAAACTCCATATCCTTGTGATCTTCTAAATCCAATTCCTGATTTTAAAAGTAAATCTAAATCCTCTTTATTTCCTTCTAAATTAAATAAACCTGAATAAGCATTCACATAAAAATATTTTTTACCAGTTGTCTCTTTAAATCCTTCAATCGCTTCCTTTATTACTTGCTTTTTCATTTTGATATTTATGAACTTTATAGGCTGCTGTAATCCATACCCTCTATATGTCTTTAAATAAACATTACAAATATAATTTAACTTTTCCTGAAACATAAAATCATCCACTGCTATTGGTTTATTATTTTCGTCTTTAATACAAATTGGAGATAATGTCTTACACTTAATATATTCTTCTTCAACTTTTTCTTCTAAAACTAAGCTTATATCTTTTACTGCTATTTTATAAGTTTTATATTTGTATTCTTTAAATTCTAAAAATGCATTATATATTGCAACTCCTAAATTATAATCTGGAGTTGTTATTGTTATTTCAATTCCACTTTCTATCTCTATCTCATCCTCATTAAATTTATATCCATTTAAATATACTGCAAATCCCAATGATTTTATCATTTTATTTTTACTTTCACCATAATGATATAGTTTTTCATACAAACTTTTATTACTTTTACTTAATGCATATTTTATAAGACTTATCACCATATAATTTTTAGCTATAGGTATTTTTTTCGTTTCACACTTTATTTTTAATCTCATATTTTTATTTAGCACCTTCCTCTTGCTAAATTACACCTCCCTCTTCTTTAATTATATTTTATCATTTAATAGTGACATTTTAGCGTCCTATTTTTTATATTCTGAAAAATTTTTATAAATTTTTTTCATTTCTTCTTTTAATTCTTTAGGTTCTAATATTTCTACTTTATCAAGCATACTTCCAATCCACGATTTTAATTCAGGTCCATCCTTCATTTTTGCTGAAAAAATTATCTCTCCTTTCTTTAAATTTTCAATTGTATAATCTTCCACCCAAACTCTCTCTTTTACTATATTAGCCATGGGAGGCTTTATTTTTAACTTTAGTGAAAGTATTTCTCCTGAAAAAATTCCAATATTATTTTTTTTATAATCTTTTATAATTTTTTCAATATCTAAAACTTTATTAAATTTTTTAGTTTTTATAAAATGTCTTTTTATTCTTCTAACCTTAAAAAATCTAATGCCCTTTCTTTTTAAACAGTTCGCTGCTAAATAGCTTTCACCTTTATATATTAAAATTTTATATGGTTCAACATCTCTTTCTGTTATTTGCCCATAATTATCTTCATATTCTATTCTAACCTCATACGAATCTAAAATAGCCCTTAAAATTTCAATTCTTCTATTACTTAATTCTTCATTAAAAGGTTTAATTTGAGAATATGGTATTAAATCCACCTCAAAACTGGTGCTTCGCTTACTAATATAATTCTTCATATTATCTAAAATCTCAATTATCTTACTATCTTCTAAATTTCCTATTGCTCTTAAATTAAACTTCAAAAGTTCTATATCATCTTCTGATAATATTTCTTTTATAGGTATACTATTATCTATTAATCTATATCCTCCGTTTGCTCCTTGAACACTTTCTATAATGAAAATTTCTTCTAATATTTTTTTATACCTTGTAATTTGTCTTATATCACAATTCAATTTTTCTGCTAAATATTTTCTGCTAACTATCTCTTTATTATTCAATATTGCTAACATCTTTATACAATTTCCTAAACTACTCACTTTATAACTCCTTATTATATGCTTTTCATTAATTTTAATATCACTCTATCATCTATTTTATATTCATTAACTCATTTTGTAATTTTCATACAATTTTATCTAAACTTTATCAAGATAATACGTTCCATAATATACCTCTTTATAGAAAAAAGCAAACCAATTAAGGTTTGCTCTTTTAGAAAAATTTTGTTGTTTATTTTTAGATATTCTTTTTAAAATTATTTTTCTGCTGTTTTGAATATTGCTTTTCTTATCATATCAACTGGAATTACTGTTAATGCTAATAAGATTACTACTACCCAGTGTTTTGGTTCAATTGGTGTACAGCTAAATAAGCTTCCTCCAACTATTGTCATTATTACTTGAACAACAACTATTATTGCCATAACTTTTATAAAGCCTGGGTTTTCTTTTATGTTTTCAAATATATTCACGCTTGCACTTCTTACGTTGAATCCGTTAAATACTGCTGCAAGTACGAACATTGAGAAGTAAGCTGTTAAATGCTCTCCTTCTGTAGCGAACATATTTTTAAAGAATGGTGCCATTAAGAAAATAAAGCTTAGTATAGCAACCCATGCCCCAACTACTAGAACTTGTTCCATCATATTTTTTGAAACAATACTTTGAGTTCTTGATTTTGGTTTTTCTTGCATGTATTTTCTAAGTGCTGGCTCTGAACCAAGTGCTAATGCTCCAAGTCCATCCATTATAAGGTTTATCCAAAGGATTTGTGTTATTTGAAGTGGTTGTGGTAATCCTAAGAATGGTGCTATTGCACATACTGCAACGGCTGCAACGTTTATTGTTAATTGGAATTTTATAAACTTTAAGATGTTGTTATAAATTGTTCTACCATAAAGTAATGCACTTTCAATAGATTTAAAGTTATCATCTAAAATTACTATATCTCCAACTTCTTTTGCTAAGTCTGTTCCTGAACCCATTGCAAATCCTACGTCAGCTCTCTTAAGTGCCGGTGCATCATTTACTCCGTCTCCAGTCATTCCACAAACTAAGTTTAATTCTTGTGAAATCTTAACCATTCTTGATTTATCTGTTGGAAGAGCTCTTGCTATAACTCTAAGATTTGGTAAAATCTTTTTAATTTCATCATCAGTCATGTTATTTAACTCTTCTGATGTTAATGCAATATGCTCATCACTTGTTATAAGTCCACAATCTTTTGCTATTGCAAAGGCTGTTTCTTTTCTGTCTCCAGTTATCATAACAACTTGAACTCCAGCATTTTGAACCTCTTTTATAGCCTCTCTTGCCTCTGGTCTTACATCATCTCTAATTCCTACAAATCCTACAATTACTAAATCATCTGGAAGTGTATCTTCAACTAAAGCTTTTTCACTATAAGCAAATGATAATACTCTCATCTCTTTGCTTGCAAGTGCATCAATTTTAGCATTTATTATATCTTTATTTACTTCTTTTATATTTCCATTTTCATCAATATACTTTGTAGCTTTACCTAATAATCTTTCTGGTGCTCCCTTGTATACTGTTTTCCCTTCAATCTCTGCAGCTGAATATTTGTTAGCTGAGTTAAAGGCTTGTAATTTTTCAATTTTAATATCTGAAAGCTTTTCCATACCTTCTTTTGTTAAATAGTTTAATAATGCTTTATCAGTAGCATTACCACCAATAACATGTCCATCTCCATCAAACATAGCTCCTGTATTTTTACCAATACACATAGCCATAAGCTCTTTTATTTTAAAGCTATCATTATAAGAATTTTTTATTTCTCCATCAAAGAATTCTACAACTTCAAGCTGACCTTTTGTTATAGTTCCTGTTTTATCAGAGAATAAAATATTTAATGAACCTGCTGTTTCTATTCCAATTGGTTTTCTAACTAATACATTTTTTTGTAGCATTTTTGATGTATTTCTCATTAAAACTATTGCAATCATAAGAGGTAAACCTTCTGGTACTGCCATGATTATGATAACAACTGCAAGCATAAGTGCTGCTAATATTTCTTTGAAAATATCTATTCCACTTGTCATTGCTAAGTATTGTGAGAATCCACCAGCACTCATTACATTTTCAAGCATTAAAGCTATCCCAATAACAACTGCTCCAATATATCCAAATTTAGATATTTTCCCTGCAAGTTCTGTAAGCTTAACTTTTAATGGACTATCAACATCGTCATCAGCCATATCTTCAGCCATACTTCCCATAACAGTTTTCATACCAACTCTTTGAACCTTCATAACTCCAGTTCCACTAACTGTTACTGCACCTCTAAATAAAGAATGTTTATCAACAAAAACATCTCCTGTTAATCTAAACTCCCCATCAGCTGCTACCTCAAGCTCATGCTCTAACATAGCAATCTTTGAACATTCTTCTGATTCTCCATTTAATGATGAGTTATCTACTTTTATATCTCCATCTATTAAAATACCATCTGCAGGAATCTTATCCCCTGATTGAAGAATAATATAATCTCCTACAACTAAGTCATCTATTTCAATTTCAATAGCTTGACCATCTCTATAAACTTTACATCTTTCCTTAGATGCATTTTCCTTAAGCTTTCTATACTCATTATCAGAGGCAACCTCAGTTTTAGCAGAAATTATAGTTACTAATAATATTGAAATAACAATACCAATAATCTCTCCCCACTCTGCATAATGGAAAACAGCCATAATAGCCATAATTATTGCTATACCAAGCAATAGTTTAATCATAGGGTCCTCAAAAGCCCCCTTAAACTTATCCCAAAACGTTTCTGGCTTAGCTTCATGAATAACATTATCCCCATAAAGCCTTCTTTGTTCTTCTACCTGTTCCTTATTAAGACCCTTCATCAAAATCTCCTTCATCAATTCATATTTATGTAGTTAAGAGTTAAGAGTTAATAATTCTTAATTAATAATTATTAATTAAGAATTAAGGAAAAAACTCGCTTAGGCGAGTTTTAGAAATACTCTCTTTCCTGCGATAAAATTTATCGCTAGATAAATTTTGAGCCTTTCCAAAGAATCGCTTGCGATTCCCCCTAATTCTTAATTTTAAATTTTAAATTCTAAATTCCCTCAAAGTCTTACTTCTAACCTATTAACTCTTCACTCCAAAGAATCGCTTGCGATTCCCCCTAATTCTTAACTTTTAATTTTTAATTCTTAACTAAATAGCGCAAGCACTCCATTTAAATCAGCAATCTTTCCTTCTCCAGTAGCTTTAAACTGCCACTCTCCTCTATCACGGATTAGTTCTGCAAATATTACTGATGTTGCTGTTGAACCATCTTCTTTTAAATTAAATCTACATAATTCTTTATGACCATTTGCTGTGTCTAAAAGTCTTACATATGAATTATTAACCATTCCAAATGTTTGTCTTCTTTCCATTGCCATACTTATTGTAACTACGAATACAATTTTCATTATTTCAGGGCTTATTTGTGATAAGTTTATGTCTATTGTTTCATCATCACCATCTCCAGCTCCTGTTCTATTATCTCCACTCAATGTAATTCCTTGTCCCATTTTGTTGTTAAAGAATATTACATTTGATACATTATTAAATTTATTGTTTGCATCTAATAAAAATGCTGCTATGTCTAAATCAAAGTCTTGCCCATTTTGTGATAAATCCCATCCAGCTCCAAGCTGAACATTTGTAAGTCCTGGGTTTCTTTTTGTTAAGTCTAATATATCATTTTTTTGTAGGTTTAAAGTTACACCTTGTGGTGCACTGTTTCCCATATTGTTTCCTAGGTTTTCAAATCCTGATCCTAAATTTATCGCCATATTTATTCACTCCTATCTTTTTTGGTACATCCCAACTAATGTTTTTAATGTTCCTTTTAATAATTCCCCTTTTGCTTTAAAATGCCATCCTTCTGAATCCTTTTGAAGTTCTGCAAAAAGAATTGCTGTATTGTCTCCACCATCCTCTGAAAGGTTGTATCTACAGATTTCTTCTCCACCTTTATCTTCATTTAAAAGTCTTACATAAGCATTTTTAACTTTTGAGAAGCTTTGATTTCTGGCTTCTCCTTGATATATAATTACTGAGAATAAAACTTTTTTACAGTCTGCTGGTAAGTTGTTTAATTCAACTGAGATTTTTTCATCATCCCCAGCACCTTCTCCTGTTAAGTTATCTCCATGTAATCTTATTCCTTGACCTCTTTGCTCTCCAAAGTAAATTACACCTTTATGAATTAAGTTATCATTTCCATCTAATAGTAATGCACTTAAATCTAAGTCAAAGTCTTTTGCTCCAAAGCTAAAGAAACCTTTCTTTTCTACTACATCCCATCCTGCTCCAAGCATTATTTTGCTTAAACTTGGGTCTTTTTTAGTTAAGTTTAATATATCATTTTTTTGTAAATTAAGTATTCCCATATCGTCCTCCTACATGTATAAACTTAAAATTCCATTTAAATCTGCTATTTTCCCTTCTCCTACAGCTTTAAAGTTCCATTCTCCTGCATCTTTATAAAGTTCTGAGAATATTACTGCTGTTGATGTTGAACCACTTTCTTTTAAGTTAAAGATACATAATTCTTTGTCTTCATGTCTTGCATCTAAAAGTCTTACATATGAATTATCAACCATTCCAAATGTTTGTCTTTTGTTTTGTCCTTCAAAAATAGTAACAATAAACACTATTTTTTCCACATATGCTGGTAATGCTTTTAAGTTAATGTGGATTACTTCATCATCCCCATCTCCTGCACCTGTTCTATTATCTCCTAAAAGTTCTATTCCTTGTGCTTTCATGTTGTTAAAGAATATTATATCTTGTGGCACATTTTGAACCTTTCCATTTCCGTTTAATAAGAATGCTGCTATGTCTAAATCAAAGTCTTGCCCATTATGTGCAACATCCCATCCTGCTCCTAATAAAACTTCTTCTAAACCTGGCGCTTTTTTTGTTAAATTTAATACGTCATTCTTTTTTAAGTTTAATGAAGGTACACTATTTCCTCCATTTATTCCATTACTCATTCCATCCATCATTCCATTTAAATTAATTGCCATTTTTATTTCCTCCTAAAGTTTATTTATATGCCTAAAGTTTATCTATATATATTTTTAGTTAGGTATATTCTTTTTCATTTTGTATTTTATTTCTTCTAGTCTCTTAGAGTTTTCTATTCTCTCTGCCTTGTTTTGTTCTTGAATAGCTCTTGTGTCTTCTATTCCCTTCATAATTGTTTCATATGATTTTTCTAATGTTGTTATTTGAATTGAACTTCCTGATGACATTTTTGCTATTTCAACTGATTGTCTTGCAGTTGCACTTGCATTTCTCATAATAAGTTCATTTGTTTTATCATCTAGTTGTTTTATTGATTTAGCTTGAATCTCTTGTCTTTTTAAGATAATTGCTTGTGCTAAACACTGCTTGAATATTGGTAATGTTATGATAAATGATGAATTTATCTTTCTCATTAAGTTAAAGTTTGACATTTGTATTGTTTGTATCATTGGTGCAGCTTGTATTGCTACATTTTCTGCAGTTTGTAAGTCATACACTCTTTGAGATAACATATCTTTTGCCACTTCAAGCTTTCTAGTCATCATTTGTTTTTGCTCATCATTTATAGTCATATTCCCTTGAATTTGTCCTATATATGCATCAACTTCTTCTATTGCCATTTCTCCTGCAACTATATATTTTTCTAATAACTTATAAAAATGTAAGTTTGCATCATATAATTTTTTAAGATTGGCATTTGCTTCTTTTATTTCACTTTCGTATCTTTTTAGAAGTACATATATTTTTTCTACTTCCATTCCCATAGTATCATATTTTTGGAATAATTTTGCTAAACTATCTCCCATTCCTTTCATAATCTTTGAAAGAAATCCTTGCTTTTCACTTCCATCAAGCTCTTTTACATCAAACTTATCCATTAATTTAGTTAAGTTAGATAGCATTTCACTTGCTTCTTCGGCTTTTATAGCTTTCATTGAGTTTAAAAGCTGGTCTGATACCTTTGATATATTTTCACTTGCACCTTGACCAAAAAGTACTATTGAGTTTGGATTATCTATATTTACTTCACTTGTAAGGTTTTGAACTTCTCTATCAGCTCTTAATGCCTTTTTATATTCTGTCATTTCAGTAAAATCTACTTGGTTTCCTGGATTTTGCTGTGGCATTCCAAAGTTTTCTTGCTGCATTCCATAATTGTTATAATCCATTGTATTATTGTAATTATTCATTCCCATATTAGGATTGTTCATTCCTTGCATTTGAGGATTCATATTGTTTCCTTGCATATTATAATTCATGCCATTTCCTTGCATACCATTATTATATTGCATATTATTTCCCTGCATGTTGTTCATACCGTTATTATAGCCTTGCATATTCATTCCATTATTATCATAACCTTGCATGTTATTCATTTGACCATTATGGTTCATGCCATTTGGCATCATATTGTTTCCATTATTCATGCCATTACTATAATTTGCATTAGGGTCATAATTCATATTTCCACTTTGTATTTGTTCATTATATCCATTTTCTTCTTTATTCATACTTTCAAAAGGATTTTGGTTATTTAAATTTTCATTCATTTGTTTATCTCCTCTTCCTACATTCCTAAAAATCTTGAAAACATTCCTTGTTTTTGCTTTTGCTTTATATTCATTAATTTTAAGTACTCAACATCATATTTCATATTTTCTAATCGTTCTATACCAATTATTTCTTTCTTTAATATATAGTTTATATTAAATAGTCCTGATGGATTAAAGATAACAATATCCATTCCTACTAAGTGTAAATATCCTAGTATTAATTGAAGTTGTACTGATATAGAATCTTCTTTATCTATAAATACAACTACCTTTGGAATTTGACCTGTATAATCAAAATTATCTATCATTCTTATTACTTCATCTGATAGACCTAAAACCAGTACTAAAAATTGTAGTACTTCCTCCTTAGTAAAATCATTATTGAATACTTCATTACTAAGTATTGCCTCATTAAATTTTTTTAGTATAAAATTTTGAACTTCATTACTATATTTTGAAAATTTATAAAAAGGCAATTTTTTAAGTTCTTCAATATCAAAGGTTCCATCACTTAATTGACAAAACATAACTGAATATATGTCAGCTTGTGCATTAATATCATTTATGATTTCCCTATTATTTATAATTACAATATTGTTTGATTGGACACATTTTTTTACTAATCTTTGATATTCATAAATATCATTATATACTCCATCAATTTTGAAAAATATTGTTGGTACACTGACCACGTCACCATTAACCTTAAAGCCTGAACGTAGCTTTGCTGGTTCATCAAAGTATACATAAATATCTTCTAGAATCGTATCTAACCTTAAGCTTTTAGTGTAACCATCTCTAAACTGCCATGGCTTATACATTCCTGTTCCTGTGAAAAGTTCATTTTGAACTTCTCTTTGTAGCATCTTAGTTAAGGTTTCATTATTTTCTATCACATTTCCTCTTTTGCATCTTTCTTCAAAAGACTCTATGCTTAATAATCCATTTTCTTGAACTAATACACTTTCTTCTTCAATCCCTTCAAAGCCTTCTTCTTTTAATGGATTTATATATATTGTGTCAAACCCCATCTTATTTACAAGCATTAAGAAATATATTTCATGTCTATCTATATTTCCATAATAAATGCACTTTGGAATTTGATCACCATTAAGTTCCATATCTTTTATATAACTAAATACCCATACAATAAGCTTTGTAATAAAATTATTCCTTACACTATTATTAAAGAACTTTTCTTTTTCTACTGCTATTTTAATAACATAATCTAAAGCACTTAGAAATTTAAAGTTATCTTCAAAGTTATTAAATATAGTAATGTCTTGTGAAACCATATTAAAGATATCCATATTATTAAGCTCATTATAGATATACTGTATTAGCTCCATTTCACCTGTTAAAGGTATACTTCCGTCAAATATAATTCCTTCATTTTTAATTTCATCACATTTACTCTGTATTGTTTTTAAGATATTATCATAGTCATTTAAATTATCAACGCCTATAAATCTATAAAAATAAGGTTTAAAGCTTGGATTATCAGTATCTCTCTCATACCTTTTTCTAAACATATATCCTATAATATCTTTTAACTTCATCTTCCTTACTCCCTAATCTGTCTGTATTTTTGAATAAAAACTCTTTTTTTGTAAAAATTTATCTAAAATACATTTTAATTATAACAAATTTTTCAGAAAAATTTTATAATTTTTTCTTTTTTTTATAAATTTTATACTTCTCTTCTTATAAGGTATTATACACCTTTTTTAACGCTATGTAATACTTTTATAGAAAAAACCTAGCTTAAAATTTTAAGCTAGGTTCTTTTTACTCTTCATATCTTTTTTGTCTGTTTCTTTGTATGTTCTTTTTTATTGCTATGTCTGCAGTTGATACTATTCCAACCACACCTAAAGTTCCTGCTACACAAATGCTAGCACTTACTCCTACTGATAATCCAGCAGCTACTCCAACCATTCCTATAGTTGAATAAACAATTGGTTTAGTCATTTTAGTTAATCCTTTTCCAACCTTTTTAACTGCTTTAGGTAATTTCATATTTACTTTCTTAGTTTTTTTATCCATATTAATCCCCTTTAGATTTCTCTTCCCTTTTATAATATGGATATTAGAATATTTTGTTACTATATTTCGCTATTTTGTTTTTTCCTTTTTATCGTTCCCCATTCAATCTTTTTATTTTTATATGCAAATAATGCTTTTAATCTAATCATTGAGGTAACTTGTCTGTATCCTAAGCTTTCTAATATACTGAAAATTATTAATTTTGCTATTAACTTTCCATCTAGTATTCTTTTTAAAAAGTAGGTTTCTAGTATGATACATGAGCAAGATAAAATAAGATTGTATAGAAAATACATTAATATAAAAACTAAAAAGAATTTTAAGTTTATATATCCTGTCCAATAGGAAAAAATGATTAGTATAACTCCAAAGAATTCTATTATTGGTGATATCATTTCATATACAAAATAATATGGATATGAAAATAATCCTATTACACCATATCTAAAATTAAAAGCTATATACTTATGACTTAAAAGACTTTGCATAAGTCCTAAATGCCATCTTCTTCTTTGCCCCTTTAAATCTTTTAATCTTTCTGGAACCTGTGACCAACAGATTGCTTCTGTTGCGTATTCTATCCTATATTTTAATTTATTTTTTCTATGAAAAGAATGTAACCTCATAACAAGCTCCATATCTTCTCCAATGCTTCCTGTTTCATAACCCCCTACATTTACTACTGCTTTTTTGCTAAACATTCCAAAAGCTCCTGATATAATTAGATTTCCATTAAAACTATTGAATAATATTCTTGTTGCTAAGAACACTCTATAATACTCTATTAACTGCATTAAAACTAACCACTTATTTGTTCCTACAGTTTCTTTTACCTTTCCATTTTCTAAAAGTATAGAATTAGATATTTGAATGTTTCCTCCAACTGCTATCATTGTATGATTTTCTAAAAATGGTCTAATCATTTTTTCTATTGAATCTTTTTGTAATACTGAATCTGCATCTAAGGAAACAAATAGCGGGTATTTTGAGGCATTAATCCCCATATTTAAAGCATCTGCTTTTCCACCATTTTTCTTATTTATTAAGGTTATTTTTACTTTATCTCCACCTTCATAAACACTCTCTTCTTCCTCAGATTTTACAAGTCTTCTTATAGGTTTATATACCTTCTTTAAATTAAATGCTTCTATTACTTTACTTCCAGTTTCATCTTTAGAACCATCATTTACAATGATTATTTCATACTTAGGGTAATCTAAATCTACCATAGACTTCATACAATCTACTATAGTTTCTTCTTCATTATAGGCTGGTACTAATATTGATACTGGAATATAGTTACTATTGTTTTTCATCATATAATTATTCTTATATTTATTTCTTAATACAACTTTATTTATATTTATCCCTGAATACATTGTTGCTATAAAAAACAATATAGAATAAATAAATATGTAATACATAAAAAAATTATTTAATGCTTTTATCCAAATCTCTACCATTTTTAGATAACCTCTTTTTTGTTCTCATTATATTTTTCATAAGAAATTTTATTTTCTGATAACAATTCATAATAAATTATATCTTTAGCATATTTATCTTCATGTTCATTTGCTATACATTCCATTTCAGAAACGCTACATTTTTTTAACAATGTTGTTGCAGAGTTTAATCTAACATTAAAGTTTCTATCACCTAATGTATAGACTAATTTCCCCTTTACAACTTCGTCAAAGTAAGTGCCTAAGGTAGTTGCGCTTAAAGCTCTTATTTCCCAAATTTCATCTTTTAAAAGCTCTATTAACGTGTCCTTTACTTTGTCATATCTAACTTTTTCAAAGTATCTTATAATACTTAGCTTTATCTCTAAGCTTTCTTCATTCTTTAACATTTCAAAGAATGTTTCCTTATATTTTTCAGCCCTTGTATTTTCAAAATAATTTATTATTATTACTTTGAAATTTTCATCACTTTCATTAAATATCTTATATATTTCTTTATTTAATATTTTTTTATCTCCTGTAAAGCTATCTAATATATCAACAAATATCTTCTTATTGATATAAATATTTTTTCTTCTAACTTCCTCTAATGCTTTTAAAAACAACCCAGCCTCTCCAATTCTTGCTGTTGCTGAAATTGCTTTATAACTTAATTCTCCCTTAGATTTTCTTATTCCCTCTAAAAGATACTTCTCTATTTCTTTTGTATAGACTCCATATTCCCCTAAACAAAAAGAAAGATAATTTCTTTTTATAGGGTTTTTATATTTCTTCATCTTTTTATTTATTTCTGGTAAAAAGTATTTAATCCACTCTCTTATATCTACCTTATATTCTTCTTTCATTTCAATAATTACATCATTAAAGCTTATAAAAAACAGTTCATTTTCAAATTCTTTTTTATACCTTCTAATTAGACCTTTATCTATTTTTTGTGTTCTTCTACATTCTAAAATTTCTTTTCTTATATCATCTTCTAGCTTTACATTTTTTTCTTTAAATCTGCTATCTGCCTTATTTCTGTAAATCATATAAGCAGTTGCACAAAATATCATGTATATAAAAAACTTTAATGCTGTGTAAATATATATTACAAATGACATTTTTAGTTTCCTCCAACCTCATTAAAATATTTCTTCAATATAAAGTAAGAGGGTTTTAACTTTTCATAGTACTCTGGCATTATCCATTGATTTAACTTATAAGTCATACCTTCTATAATAGAATTGCTCTCACTCTTCTCTATTACTGTACCTATTCTTATGCTTCCTATTGCTTTAGGTGAAATATTAAAGCTTTGATAAAAATCATCTTCTATTTTCCCTGTAGATGGGTCCATAAAATTTAGTAATGCCCATGGTATTTTTACTTCCACATAATTTTCTCCATAAGTATAATCTGCTAAGCTATTATAATTTTTTGAATTTGGAAATATATCTCCTTCTTCTAGCTTACCTATATTAATGTCTTTCTTTTCATTCTCACTACTAACAGTCATTTTCTCTTGCATAAAATCATCAGTATCTTTATCCTTAAACATTAAATCTGGTCTAATTTTATTTTCAAATTCATTATTTAAAAATTCATTCGTATTATAATACCTTGATACTAATATTTGTCCACTTTCTTTACTTAATTCAATCATAAAGTTATATTTATCTTTAAAGTTTATTCCATCAAATTCATTTCCTCCAAAGCTATTATCTACACTTATTGGAATAATAATTTTTTTATCCTTTAAATCAATATTATTTTTTCCATCTATTCTTATATATAAGTAACCTGGATTAGAACTTGCAGATACCTTCATATCTTCATTAGACCCAATCTCATCTTTTGCACTTAAAGGCTCTCCTGTATTTAAAGGTGAATTTTCTGTGCCTGGTATAAAAGAAAGTAAGCCATAGTTTTCTGCATAGTTTTCGGCATTATACCAATATTGGTTTTTGCCATCCACTACCCTCTTTTGCATTTCACTACTACTTCTAAACCATCCATCACACCATTCATATATAAAGCCTCCACTTATATTATTCTTTAAAAGGCTTTTATACATGCTTACTAATTCATTACCTTGCTCTTCTTCTGTTATTCCATTTTCTAAGTTTCCTCTTCCTGATGGAATTCCAATTTCAGACGCAATAATTGGATGATTGTTAAAATCTTTTAATTCCTTTAATAAATTGTTGTAGCTACCATTTGTTTTTTGAGTTAATAAATTATAGGAAACAAACATACCTGCCTTTACTTTATAAGTTGACTTTATCTTGTTTCCATCAATATATGGTTGTATATTCTCATTTCCTATATTATTGTAATTTTTATTTATCTCATTATATTGATTTATCTCATTTTTAATATTAGTGTCACCTACAAAGGTTATTAACTTCTGGTCTCCATATACTTCTTGCTCTTGCTCTTCTATATAGTTTGCCATTTCTGCTATAAATGCATCAAAGGAAGTTGAATCCTTCTCTGTATAAAAATATTTTCCTTTAAAGCTTTTTGTATTACTCATAATTTCTGAATATATTATATCTCCTGGAGACCATGGGTTTCCTATAGTGTATCCCATAACATATTTGCTTACATCTACCCTATATTTTTCTAAGAATTTTCCACTTATATTGCTATTTCCATGAATAGCATCTACAACTTCTTTTTCTTCATTTTTAAAATATTCTATAGCCTCTTTACTTGTTGGATTTCCCCCATCTTTTAAATAGGTTTCATCAAAATAAATACCTTGAAGCAAATATATGGTGTTTTTATGACTCTTGTTGTATTCATCTAATGCCTCATAAAATTTCGGTGGCATTAAAGAATTTACTCTTATAACATTGATACCCATCTCTCCAATTTGATTTATCCATTTAAGAAAGTTTTCTTCAGATAAGGTTTCTTGTGCAGGAGTATTTCCTGGCGTTGCTGCTGTTAAATTCATTCCTTTTATTAAAAAAGGTTCCCATTTTCCATTATTATTTATCATAATATTCTTATCTTCTGTTTTAAATTTATAATTAGTGTCTCCACTATTGAATATTCTTCCTAAAAAGCCAAATTGAATAAATAATATTCCTATAAATACTGCTAAACTAACTATTAAAAACTTCTTCATTTCTTCCTCCTTAGTTTGCAAATTTATATATAGATTCTATATTTGCATCCATCCAGGCACCTCTTTGTTTTATATAATTTTTTAATGCCTTTATTTCACCGTCATAAGTATCTGGCTTTCCTGTTGTTGGAACTAACATATATGGATGACTTTTCATATATGCCTCTAATTCTTTTGTATTTTTTTCATAAGGTACTATTGAACTTCCTTCATTGTCAAACATAGTTGCTTGATTACATAAGAATATTGGCCATCTTTCAAAATTATTTTGGATAGCTGGTCCTAAATATTTAACTTGCTCATCTATTAAATTATCAAGATACCCATCACTTAAATAAGTTTTCCTAAGCTCCCTATATCTAGCGATTACCTTTGCATCAAAGCTTTTACTCATTAATAATCTATTATAGATAGACTTTGTTTGCATAAAAAATCCTGTCGGGTCATAATAAGTTCCATTATAATAATTATTCCCCATTGATATATTAAAGTCCCATATTGGTCCTGCATACATTTTTCCTTTATAGTTTTTATAAAAATAAGTACTATATCTCCCTGCATCTACATTATTGAAAAATTCATTTATTATATAGTAATTTACAAAGGAATCTACATTAATATACTTTGCATATCCTGTCTTTGGATTCTCAAAATCATTTGAATATAATGCTCTCTCAAATGTACTGAAATACTCATTAATATAGTTAACTTGTGGTTTCGTTATACCATTCTTAGGATAAATATTTATGATATCACTCTTGTATTCACCTGTATTTTTTCCATAGGTATCAAAATCTACTTCACCATCTTCTGCTTTATATCTATCCTTTTCTATAATAAAGCTTGTTTCAGCAGAATTCTTTTGGCTTTTATCTATATTAACCATATCCTTGCTTCTTTTTATTTTTTGTATCATTAAATAAACACCTTCATACTCTTCCTTTGTCACATTGTTTTTTCCATTTTGAATAAGAAAAACTTGGCAAAACTTTGCCTTAGGTGAGTACTGCATTATATGTCCACCGATATCATAGGCTATGTAATTTCTTAAAAGTGATACATCTGCAAAAGGTGCATTTAATGCAAAATGGCTTCCTTCTGGTAATCCAAGAACTGATTCATTTACCTCTTTATTTTTTTCATCTACAAACTGAACACTATACTGCTTTTTAGGATATTGCATTGATGAATTCCCTCTCCACTTTAGAGTTGCATCATAAACTTGTGTTGGCTTGTCTGTTAAGTAATTTTCTTTGTTCTCATAAAAGTACATAGTACTTTTTGTTCTTTCTTTATCACCAATCTCTTCACCATGGGTATCTATTACTATTACAGGAGTATTGAAAGATTTTTCTTTCAAGCTTTTTGAAACATTAAGCTTTTCATAGGGCTTTGTACTTACAACGCTATCTCCTGCACTTTTATCTAAACTAAATAGTAAAACTCCAATTAAAATAATTATTGATAATATAAATAATATTACTCTTTTCATTATCCTATTGTTTCTCCATTTTGAGCTACTATATTTACTGTTGTTATTCCTTCTATATCATATAATTTCTTTATTATATCTTTATCATCATTACCTTTTAACTTTATTTGATATATAATTTCTAAAGTCTTTTTATTAGAGTTTTTTGCTCTTAGTTGTCCATTTTTGAAATCTGCAAAGACACATTTCATAATATCTTCTTCTCTATCAATTCCACCTCTTATAATTAAAAGGTATCTATTATCATCACCAATTTTTCCTACGCTAAATGCTCCCATTACAATACAAATTACAATAGAACCTGCAGCTGCAATCATATAACTTTGTGTTCCTACACATAATCCAACTACTATTGCCCAAAATATGTATGCTGTATCTCTAGGGTCTTTTATTGCTGTTCTAAAACGAACAATTGATAATGCCCCTACCATCCCTAATGACAATGCTACATTATTTCCTATAACTATCATAATCATTGTAGTTATAAGAGTTAACATAACAAGTGACACATTAAATTTTCTATTATACATTACTCCACTAAAAGTTATTTTATAGGTCATGAAAATAACTATAGCTAGTACAAGTGCTACTCCCATTATTTCAAGAGCTTTAAAAATTGTTATGTTTGCGCTGCTATAATTCGTTAAATATTTATATAATGCTTCTTTCACGTCTAATCTCCTTATGCTAGATAATTGTCAAAAAACTCTCTTGAATTGGAGTATTTGCTAATAGACTCGTATATACAATCGTTTCCTTTTAATAGATCTGTAATCCATTTAAACAATTCACCATCAAACTTTACTTCTAATACAGCATCATACTGATTAAAAGTTGGTGCTAAATATACATCTTCATCAAATAAATCAAACTCAAATTCACTTTTTCTAATTTCACTATCTAATGTAATTCTAATTCTATTTTCAGTATGAATATAAGCTCGTCTCTTATATTCCACCAATACTTTTGGTCTATATCCTCCAATAGTCATTATGTTATATATTGTTCTTGCTGTTTTTTCCTCATATTTTAAAAGAACACTATAATCTAAATCTATAAGTGCCTTAGCATCTTCTCTTGTTATAGTTATAGTTTCCTTTGTTTGATTAACACCAATCTTCTTTTTCAATTCTAACTTTACTTTTTCATCCTTTGGATTATATACTCTTAATCTTATTTTTTTTCTTACTTCAATTCCATCCATTTTTGCATAATAATCATCATTATTATATCCATCAAAGTAAAGACTCCTTACATTGTATCCTACCTCCCCATTGCTTTTATCCGGTGTCAGTAGAACACTTAGTAAATTTACATATTTAAAATATTCTACATCACTTATTGCATACTTTAGTTCTTTTCTAGTTACTATTAATGCCATATTTTATCACCTGCCTTATTGATATTATCATATAACACTTTTAGATATTTGCTTTTTTTGAATTATTCAACAATTATTTACACTTTCTTACAAAACTTTTTCTCAATAATTATTCTTTTAGCAAAAAAAGAACTATCATCTAGATAGTTCCTCTAATCTAATTCAATTTTCTTAATAATTCTTCAACTTCTTTTAATGCTTCTGGATACATTTCTTTTGCTCTTTTAGATTTTAATATATCATTTAATCCATCATTTACTCTATCTGCTTGTACTATTTTTAATAATGCGTTTACTCTAGTTCTTGTTCCTGTTATGTATTTATCATTACTATTTTGGAAAATATCTTCTATTATCTTTCTTTTTTCATCTCTATCTTCAAGCCTTGCTCTATTTTCTAGAAAGAATTTTATATGTTCGCATATAAAACCTACCCCCGCTGATTGATATGCTCTCTTAAATTGATCTTCTGTTATTCTCAAAATGTTTCCCCCCACTCTTCATTCATTTTCTTATTACCATTTTATCATATTTTTCATTAAAATTTAAAATATTTCTCGAAATTTGTAGTATTTTTTTATAGAAGAGTTATATTTATTTTAAAATTTTAGTAAATTTGAAGAATTAACTTTAAATTCCTTTATTTTAAAATATGTTTTTTTTAATACATAGTATATACTTTATAAGGTAATAATAATAAGTTTACATATAATACTCTTGAGGAGTATATCGGAGGACGTAGGATGAAAAAAAATAAAAATAGTTTAGTACCTTTTCTTATTGCACTTCCAAGTGTAGGACTTGGACTTGCTTGGAATATGAATAGTACATTAGTTCCTTTATTAGTTAAAGGAGTTACGCCATCTGCACAAAAGTTATCTATATTAATTGCAATGGCATCTGTTGCAGGAATTATTTTTCCTTATATTGCTGGAGTTATTAGTGATAGAACTAATTTAAAACTTGGTAAAAGAAAGCCTTGGGTTTTAATCGGTGGATTAATTGGTACCATTGCTCTTTTCTTACTAGGATTTTCAACAAGCTACATAGCTATGTTTATTCTAGCTTTCACAATTTACGCTTCACTTAACTTTTATCAAGGTGCCTATTATTCATGGATGCCTGAAGCTGTTGAGGACAAGCAAATTGGTCTTGTTAATGGACTTGGAAAATTATTTTATTCTTTAGGTGGAATACTTGTTTTCCTTTTTGGGGTTAGATTTTTTAATATCTCTAAACCATTACCATTTGTAATTGTTGCTATAGTAGTTATACTACCTATCTTACTTGTAACTTTCTTTGTTAAAGAAGATACATCTAAGTTTACTAAACCTTCTAAATTAAGTTTAGATGTATTTAAGAATAAGAGTGCAATGAAATTATTTATGTGTGGATTTTTCTTTTATGTTGGATATGGATTAATAATGCCATTTTGGATTCCATATTACACTCAAGCAAATGGATTTACTGATTCACAAATCAGTCTTGCTTTATGTGGATTCCCAATAATCGGACTTATTCTTTCTATATTTGTTGGAATGTTATGTGATAAATTTAATAAGCAAATAATTATTTTAGTATCTTGCATTATATTTGGTGCTTCATTCTTTATAGGATGGTCTGTAGGATCGTTAACTGGATTATGGGCTTTCACAATCGTTTATGGTATTGGTTTCTCAATAATGAACGTTGTATTTTATGCTTTAATTCCAGTAGTTGCACCTAAAGAAAAATTAGGTGAGTATATGGGAATAAACAATATATTCTTATGTATTCCTCAAATAATAGGAAACTTAGTTGGTGGATATTTATTAACAAGTGGACATGGTGAATTATTATTCCCAATTTCAATTGGTGCTTTAGTAATTGCTTGTTTAATAATTGGTATAGGTAAATTAAAGCCTATGAATCCAGAACTTTCTGTTTAAAAACTGCTTTTATAGCAGTTTTTTTTTTTATATAATCACACCCTTATTTCACTTTCTCCATAATATGTATAGATAAATATATTATGGATGTGATTATTATGTTTGATATAAATGAATTCTTAAAATCTATTTGCCAGTTTAATTTTCAAACTTTAATTTCTAAATCTAATGTTGTAGGGCTTTGTCCTAGCACAAAGATTATAAATGAAGTTGATACTGGAATTCCTTGTTTAACAGTTCTTGTTAATCAAAAAATTCCTTCTTCTGCTATAAATATCTTAAATTTTATTCCTCCTGTCTATTGTGGTGTTCCTACTGATGTAATTGAAGTCGGTGATTTTAAGCCCTTTGGCTTAACCTCTAAGGTTAGACCATTTAAAGGAGGCTACAGTATTGGTACTGTTTATTCAACAATCTTTACTAGTACTGGAACTGGAGGATGTGTCGTTCGTGACAGTTCTAATTATTATATTCTTACAAATCACCATGTTGTTTCTTATGGTGTTTCTAACCCACTTGGTATGGCAGTTTACCAACCTAGTATTTCAGATGGTGGAAGTCGTACTAATGATATTATTGGAACTGTTTCTAAATATATTCCTAGGAAATACTCAACACTTTTTTCTTCTCAAACTAATTTAATTGATGCAGCTTTAATAAAAATTTCTCCAAGTAATGCTTCAAATATAATCGCTAATATTGGTGCTATTTCTGGAGTTAATCCAAATCCTACTGTTGGTATGTATCTACAGAAATCTGGGAGAACTTCTGGTTTAACTACTGGTGTTGTTAAAGCCTTAAATGCAACCGTTAGCTTTTATGATAATGGTCAACGTTTAGTTTTCACTAATCAAATTTTAACTACACCATTTATGCAAAACGGTGATTCTGGCTCCGTTGCTTTAGATACCTCAAATAAAATTGTTGGGCTTTGCTTCTCAGGTTCAGATTCAATGAGTGTTATTAATCCAATAACAACTGTATTTAACTTATTAAATGTTACCCTACCTTAATTTATAAGCTTTATAGATATTTAAAATTAAAACCCAAGTAGATAAGTTTGCTTCTACTTGGGTTGTTTAGCTTTTTCTTAAAGCTATTATCTACTTTTTTAACCGCCAAATCTATTGCTTAGACAGGACTTCATTTCTAAGTTTTGAGCCTATAGTACCCTCAATTATTTTATCTATTATCTGTGCCTTAGTATCCTTTGATTTTATATATATATTTTTTTCTTTTGCAATTTTCTTTAAATCATCTTTCTTTAAATTTTTATCTGACAATAAGGCTAATGCCTCTTCTCTGCTAGTTACTTTTTCAAATTCATTGTTTTTAGGAGCCTCTGCTTTCTTTTTAGCTTCTGCCTTCTTAGGCTTGTCTACTTTTTTAATTTCTCTACTCTTTTCTCCTATCCCTTCTTCAATTTCCTTTAAAGCTTCCTTCTCTTTTTCAGCTACCTTTACTTTTTCAATTTTTAATATAGCTTTTTCTTCTAAAAATTCTTGTATAGTTTCATCATCTAAATTTAAAACATAATTAAAAACTTTTTCTGTAATTTTTAATATCTCCTTTTTTTCCATATATTCTTCCCCCTTAAATTAAAGTTAATAATTCTTCTACTACATCATAAAAATCTTTTTCTACATCTAAAACATTCTTTCTATTTAGATTTTCTAATACCATTGGTACACCATTGTTATTGTCTATATCTCCATCTTTGCTTCTAATACTAGAATCAAAAACCTTTATACTATTTCTTTCAATTTCAGACTTATACTGCTTATGCAAATCCTTTATAATCTCTTTTCTCTTTTTCACCATAGATGGAACTACACCTAGTAATTTCACCTTATTCTTTTTATGTCTTCCTACTTTGCTTGTCCATTCTTTCAACTTATTCACATGTCCAACTAAAGTTTGAACTCCAACTGTGGATAAATAATCAAGCTTTGTTGGGATAATATAATAATCACTTGCATAGATTGCACTTTGAGTTATTAAATCAAAGCTTGGTTGGCAATCAATTATTATATAATCATATTCATCTAGCTTTTTTAAACCTAAATGTAATTTTGATATAACGTTTAACATTTCATCTTCTTCACTTCTTAAAAGCCTTGCACTACTTCTTTTTGCAAGTTCAATTTGAGTTTTATATAAATTTATATCTGACGGGATTAATTCAACTTCCTTTTTTCCTGCACCCCTTAATATTTCATTACATTTCAAATCTTTTACTACATAATCCTTCATAGCTTTTACATTTCTGTTTTTTAAGGTATTTTCATACCATACCTTTATTGTTTTCTTGTCCTTATAATTTTTTTCCCATACCTCTACTGGCATATATGAAAAAGTTAAACTTGCCTGTGGGTCTAAATCTACAATTAAAACCTTTTTATCCTTCATTGCAAGAATACTGCTCATATTTGAAACTAATGTACTTTTCCCTACTCCACCTTTATAATTTACAACTGAAATAATCTTCAAAACTTCCTCCTTAAATATCGCTCTCTATTATTACTATATATACTTCTACTTTTAATTAGTTATTCCACTATATTTAGCCTTTTTACGTAAAAATATAGAGGCTATTAAGGTAGCCCCTATATTTTATAATACTCTTACTTTAAAGGTTATTGTTGCCTTGCTATAACCTTGAACTGAGCCAATATTTAAATTACCAAGTCCTCCTGGCTTTTGTACTCCATTTACAGTTAATGAATTATTTATATACTCTGTTCCAACTGGAACTGTGTCATTAAATATAACATTGTCTGCCTTTGTGTTTCCCTTATTTTCTATGATTATTTGATAAAAAATCTCTTCACCTCTTGTAACATAATTTTTATCAACATTTTTACTAATTACAAGCTTTACAAATCTTACAGGAACAGTTACTAAATTACTTCTCTTTTCTTCTGCTACTATTCCTATATTAGGATTATTTATATAGCTATATTTTAATAAAATATCATTTTCTATATAGGTTGATGTAGGAACTGAAACTACTAACAATTGAAACGTTGCTGTTTGTACAGTATTTGGCTCCATTGGATTTAATAAAAGCCCTGGAATTACGCCTATGTTACCAGCTGGACTTTGAACTCCATTTACAGTTGCAGAGCCTGTTACAAAGCTTGTTCCTTCTGGTATTGTGTCATAAATATATACTCCATTTACTATTGTTGTACCTGTATTTTTTACAACTACTGAATAAGTTATAGTTTGTCCCGGCTCTGTTACTACTACATTCTTATCCTTTGTTACACTCATTTCTGGCTCATAAATAAATGTATTTACTGTATTTGTTTTTAAATTTAATATACTATTTGCAGATATTAAATTTGTATATGCAGTATTATCCACCTTGTAAAAGCTTGTATTATTATCTAATTTTACTTTAAATACAACTGTTACTGTTTCTCCTGGCATTATATTTGGGAGAGTTATTGGTGTTCCTAAATTCTCATTTGATGGTGCATTATTTATACTTAATGAATTTTGAACGAAGGTTGTATTGCTTGGGATAGTATCTATAAAAATCAAATTCTCTCCTACCATATTCCCTGCATTAGGGATGGTTACTGTATATGTTATTACATCTCCTCTCCTTGCATATGCCTTATCTACTGACTTGCTAGATTTTATATCTACATATATTACTGGTAATGTTACTAAATTACTTTGAAGCTCTCCATTTACTCTTCCAACGCTTGGATTGTTTACATAAGTATATTTTAAATTTGCATCATTTAAAATCATATTCCCTGTTGGTATACTTTCTATTTTTACTTGGAATGTTACTGTTTTAGTTTCCTTTGCATTCATTGAAGGTATGGATAACCCTGGAATACTTCCTATATTTATATTTGGTTTTGTTACTAAATCAACAGTTATTGAGTTATCTATAAATGTGGTTCCACTTGGAATAGTATCAAAGATAACTAAATTATTTACTATTGTTGTTCCTGTGTTTTTTAAAATTAAGGTATAAGTAACAGTGTCCCCTAAAGCTCCTTTTACTTTGTCCTCCATTTTTTCAATGCTTACTTCTGGTTCATAAATATGGGTAGTTACAGTATTACTTTTTAATGCTCCCTTATTTCCTCCAATTGTATAATTACAATAGCTTGTATTTATAACCTTATCAAAGCTTGTATCTGAATTTACCTTTACATTAAACTTTATTGTAATTGCACTATTTATATCTAAATCTGGTAAAGTTATTGGATTTACTAAACCTCCTGTAACTGTTGTTCCATCAACAGTTAGAGAATCCTGCACAAAGGTTGTATTGTCTGGTAATGTATCTATAAATGTAACATTAGTTCCCTTTGCAAAGGTAGTATTTTTTAAAACTACAGTATAAGTTAAAATATCATTTCTTTTTCCATAAGTTTTATCTACTGATTTATTTATAGTTACTGTTCCTGGAATATATAATCCTATGGTAAATAATTGAGTTGCATTATTCATGCTTCCAAAAACTAGATTTCTTGCCCCTTGTGAAGATATTATTGGCGATGTTGCTCCTTGTGCAAATCCTGTTTGCTTATAAAAGCTTGTATTTAATCCTGATATTTGTGGGTCACCTTGGCTTGCACCTGTTGGACATATTCCTTCATACACCCAAGCTCCACCATCAGTTTGCATTTGCCAATACTCTCCACTTACTGTTGTTTCAGCATCTGCTGTTAAAATTTTATAATCAGTTATAGCTGCTCCACCATTTGAAACAACATTTATATTATTTATCTCAATAGTTATGCTATTTGCATCATCCCTTGTAGACCCAAAACTCAAAGCCCCTCCAAGGCTTGTATACGGTCCACTAATTTTACCTGGTCCTGAATTTTGAGTAGTACCTATGGGTCCTCTGTTAACTAATGTAAAACTAATAGTTCCAACCCCTGGAATGCTTGAACTCAAATTATAACTTTGCCCTATAGAAAGCCCTGGAACCTGAGAGAAATCCACCCATCCAACTTGATTTCCATAGGGTCCTGTACTGTTTACTCCACCATAAACTAAATTGGCCAAAACCTTTTCACCTCTTAAAAATTTATATCCTTATAGATTATTCAACCACACTTGTATTGCTACCTTTTACAAATAACCTTTTTTCATTTAAAATAAAAAACCCTAGCCAAAGAAACTTGTAAGCTTCTCTCTTTGACTAGAGTTTTTATTTTTCTGATTTATAATAGTAATTCCATTAAATCATATTGTTCTTTTTTATTTTCTCTTTTTATATTTACATCATTTATATCTACATTAATAATTTCATTATCTCTAATACCAACAGCTTTTCCTGAAACACCTTCTTTTAAAAGCTCAACTGCAGATATTCCCATTCTTGCTGCTAAAATTCTGTCTAAGGCTGATGGATTTCCACCTCTTTGAATAAATCCAAGTACAGTGTTTCTAACTCCAGTATTTAATCTTTCTTCAAGATAACATTGAACCTTTTCAATATCATACATTCTTTCAGTTATTATGATTATGCTATCCTTTTTGCCTTTTTCTATGTTCTTTTTAAGCTTTACTGCAATTTCTTCAAGGCTTAACTTCTTTTCTGGTGTTGAAATTATATCTCCACCACCTGCAATTGCTGAATATAAAGCTAAATCTCCACAGTATCTTCCCATAACTTCAACAATTGTTGCTTTTTCATGAGAGGCATCTGTATCCTTTATCTTTCTTATACAATCTAATACAGTATTTAAAGTTGTATCAAAGCCTATACAGTAATCTGTATACTCTAAATCATTATCAATAGTTCCTGGAATCCCAATTACCTTTATTCCCATTTCATGAAGCTTGTTTGCTCCTTGGAATGAACCATCTCCACCAATAACAACAACTGCATCAATCTCATGCTTCTTTAAATTTTCTATTCCCTTTTGTCTTCCTTCTTCTGTTGTAAATTCAGGGCATCTAGAAGTTTTTAAAATAGTTCCTCCTATTTCTGAAATATAATCAACATCTGCTACAGATAATTTTTTTATTTCATCATTTAAAAGGCCTGTATACCCTCTTTTTATACCAAAGCATTCAATATTGTAGTTTGTAGAAACCTTCACGACTGCTCTTATAACAGCATTCATTCCTGGTGCATCCCCACCACTAGTTAAAATTCCTATCTTCATATTTTTCTCTCCTTAGTTAATCCTATACTTCATTTTATTTAAGAAAACGTTTTAATGAACCTCTTCTTTTTCTTTAATATTGTCCCTTTTATGATACCACTTTTTTTTATAAGCGTTAAGAGATTAAAGGTTAACAAAGAAAAAAAGTGGTTTTTGCCACTTTTTATCTTTTTCTTATTAATAAAGTACTTATCATTCCTATAATCGCCATTATTATCATAAATAAAAATACATATTTATAACTTCCAAAGGCATCTCTTAGCATTCCTGAGGCTGTAACTCCAAGGACTGCTCCAACTCCATACGCTGTGAAAACTACTCCATAGTTTTTACTCTTATTTTTTTCTCCGAAAAGACTTCCCGTTGCTGTTGGTGCTATTGAAAGCCAACTTCCAAGAGTCATCCAAATTATTGCAAAGGCTATGAAAAATAATAGCTTGTCTCCTTGTTTTCCATTAAACATCATAATCCCTGCAATTATTATCATTATATATGATATGTTTGCAGCTTTAACTACCTTTAATTTGTCTGTTATATATCCAAAGATAGGTCTTCCTACTCCATTAAAGATAGCTAAAATTGATACTATAGTTGCAGCTTCAAAGCTTGTTAATCCAATCATTTCAACTCCTACTGCACTGGTCATTCCAACACTCATAAGTCCAATTAATGAACCAATTACATAGCATATCCATAATCCATGAAATCTTCTATCCTTAAGCATTTCTTTTGTTTCTAAACCTTCTAAAGCTTCTTCATCCTTTTCCTTTTTAGGAAATTCAAAAGGTATTATTAAAGGTAATATAATTACTAAAAAGGCTATTCCTATTATTCTAAAGCTTGTTAAAACTCCAAAGCTTTCGATTAAATGCCTTGCTATTGGTGCACTTATTAAAGGTGATAATCCAAAGCCTGAAAGAATTAATCCAACTGCAAGTCCCTTTTTCTCCTTAAATATACTAGAAACTACTGCTACAGGAACACCATAAATTATCCCAACTCCACTTCCTCCAATAACTCCATAAGTTAAACTTACCATTGTTATATTCTTTGAAAATGAGGCTAAAAACCAACCTAACCCTACAAGAATAGTTCCTAAAAACATTATCTTTTTAGGGCTATATTTATCTATAAAGTATCCTGTAATCATCATAAAAACTGCATAAAAAGCTAAGAACATTGTATAAGGAACACCACTACCTGTTGAACCTATATTAAACAATTTTTCAAGTGGACCTCTAAACACACTCCATGAGTATACTGTTCCTAAACAAATAAACATTATAATACTAAAAGGAATAATAATAAGCTTCTTTTTCTCCATCTAATCCCCTCTTTTCAAAAGATATTTAAGCAATTATTTCATATTGAAGAATTATTTTCAATATCTATTTTTTTACATTTTTATTAACATTTTTTTCTAAATGAAATTAATATTTTTATTAGCATTTTTTTGAAATTAAAATAGTATATGTATTACATCTATATTTATGAGGAGGCTTTTGTATGTTCGATAATTTTAATGAATCTTGCACTGTTGTTGGAGGATTCGACTTAAAAACTTTTAAACCAGGAACAATTTCTAAACAAAAACAAAATCTAAAACTTTCTTTTGATACCACTAATTTTGATTTCAAAACTACTGATATCAAAGATGTAAAAGAATGTGGTGAATTATCTTTTAGGACTCTTATCAGAAAAGGTGAATTCTCTGCTGATGGATACTTAGAATCTCTTCTTTATGATACTTATTATGATGAAGGAATGGATGGTGCATCATTTAATTCTTCCTTCCTTATCTTCACTTTAGAGGATAACCTTACTTTTATAATCAGAACTTCTGGCTCAACTAAAATTCTAAAAAAATTAGGTTTTTGGAAATATGAACCCTTTGAAGAACCCACTTACACTAAAGCACAAAATGACTTCTTAGAGGCTGAATCTGATAAGATAACTCATGCTAAATATGCTTTATCTGGTATGTATCTTGGAGGGACAACTCTTTTTCAAGCACGCCAAGAGCATTTAATTTATCTAACTGAAGATGAAGTTGTAGTAAATAGACAACAATTCCTTAAACAATCTTATGGTGAAGAAACTTTCCTAGACATTCCATATAAAAGTATTACAGCTATAGAGGTTGTTAGCTTTGAAACTCTTATTCCTGATGCAAAGGTAGGGATTAATGGATATTTTGGATTACT
This sequence comes from Clostridium sp., assembly GCF_051650885.1. GTDB lineage: Bacteria > Bacillota > Clostridia > Clostridiales > Clostridiaceae > Clostridium. The sequence continues at coordinate 14,989 of NZ_JBOFRG010000341.1, read as the reverse complement.
TGAGATTATAGGAAGAATGGATATAGCTAAAAATCCTAATGCTTATAAGGAAAGAGAAGCTTTAAAAATAACTTATACTCTTAATGATGTAGAGGAAACTTATCTTCTTGAAACAAATAGAATTGGAAAAGAAGAAATTCAATTTTTAAAATCTGTACTATCTAAATAAAAAATGAGCAACCTTTTTAGCTTAGGTTGCTCATTTTCATTTTACTCTTCCATAGTTTCAGCTTGCTTTTTTTCATTTTTTAATAAAAGTGCTAATGAAAATGCAAAGCCACCCCATAATACTACTGCTCCTATTAAAAAGAATACTATTGATGTTCCTGTCATATTTTCACCCTCTTTATTTTTCTTCTATCTGAATCTCTTCATTTTCATCATAATCTTCTATCTTTGTATTTTTCCAAGGCTTTTTAGCTAGGATTAAGGCTATTATTATTCCTGCTCCTATTACTGACCAACCATAGGCAAAGATATTTGATAAATCATATCCACCATAAGGTGAATTTATTTCTGTAAGAATGTTTTGAACTGTCATATATATTAATATTGCTGGTGTAACAAATTTTATCGTTACATCCCACCAGCTTCCAATCTTTATATAAGATATGCTATTTGCATGTTCTCTTAATCCCTTAGGTTTAATTATCCATCCAATTAAGATTACTTCTAACAATCCTACCATAACTATTCCATAATTATTTATAAATGCATCTACAATATCTAAAATGTATAACCCTGCATTAGTTGCAAATAAACTACTCATAAATGCCCCTGTTAAACACATAACTGTAACAACTCTTTTTCTGCTCCAACCAAACTTTTCTTTAAATGGTGCAGACACAGCCTCTGTTAGAGAAACTGATGATGTAATTCCTGCAAAGATTAAGCATAGGAAGAATAATGGCCCTAAGAATCCTCCTATTGGTCCCATAGTGTGGAAGATTTGTGGAAATGCTACAAAGGCAAGTCCTACTCCACTTGAAACAACTTCTGAAACTCCAACACCTTGTGCTGTTGCCATGTATCCTAAAATTCCAAATACAGCTAAAGCTGATAAAAATTCAAATCCACAGTTTGCAAAAGCTGTTACAAATGCACTATTATTTATATCTGTTTTTCTTGGCAGATAACTTGAATATGTCATCATAATTCCAATTGCAATACTTAAAGAATAGAAAACTTGTCCATATGCTGCAATCCATACTTTAGGTTCAAAAACCATATCCCAATCTGGTGTTAATAATGTATTTAAACCAGCTGCTGCTCCATCTAAAGTAACTGCTCTTATTGCAATTATTATCATTATTATTACTAATGTTGGTAAAAGAATTTTATTTATCTTTTCAATTCCTTTTTTAACTCCCTTAAAGCAAACAACCCAGTTTATAAGCCAAATTGCCCCAACACCTAATAAAATATAAGGTACTACTCCACCAATCTCAAAGGGTGAACTACTTAACTGTAAAAATTCATTATGGAAAAATCCATTAGCATCACTGCCCCATCCATCCTTAAAGCTAAGTACAAAGTAATTCATAGCCCAACTTATAATAACTGAATAATATGCAACTATAAATGCAGATGTAATAGTTGGCCACCATCCCATCCACTCCCACTTCTTCTTTGCTCTAGCTACTGCAAGTGGTGTTGTTCCTCTATATTTATGTCCCATAGAATACTCTAAAATAAGTAATGGTATTCCAGCTGTAAAAATTGCAAAGAAATATGGTATTAAAAACGCTCCCCCTCCATTTTCATATGCAACATAAGGAAACCTCCAAATGTTTCCAAGACCTACTGCCGAACCAACTGCTGCTAAAATAAAACCAACCTTTGAGCCCCACTCTTCTCTATTTTCCATACTAACGCCCCCTTTTGTATGTGTTTAATAATAAAACTTCTATTTTTTTATTACTTTTCTTTATTATTCCTTTTTTCTTTGATAATATAATTAACATTTTATTATATTTTTACTTATTTGTCATTTATTTCCTTTATAGTGTACATATGTGTATTTTTGTTTTTATGTAAACATTTTCCAAACAAAAAAAAAGCTACTTCCTCTTACTAAAGCAGTAGCTAATTAATTTTTATTCAATATTTTTTAATCTCTCCTAATCTCTATCTCTTCTACACTCTTTTCCTCTTTCTCAATTTTGCAATAAATACTGCACCCTATTAAGGCTATAACTCCTGTTACATATGCAAATTCTATTGAGATGTTTTTTTTTTATTTAATTTTCAAAATTTCACAAAGATATGTTGCATTCTTTTTATTTGGAATAAGATATTTAAATCTAACAAAAGCCTCTACGCTTCTTTCCATACCTGATATTTCTCCTATTATTCCCTCTATCTCCTCTTCTGTTCCACACCATTCTGTAGTTAAATATCCATTTTCTCTAGTCTCTATAACATACTCTAAAACACTCTTCTTTAAAAACTTTTCTAACTCTTTTTTATACTTTATATATAATATCCCTTCTTCATATATAGGCTTTCCATTTATATTACTATAATGAATATAATAGGCATCAATTAGTCCTGAATCATCAAAAACATATCTAAAATCCCTTTCCTTTTCTTCTCCTGATATATTCTTTATATCCACACCAATAAAGGTTATCTTTTCATCAAACTCCTCTATAACAAGCTTCTCCTCAAAGCTTGATATAGAATTTAACATCTCCTCATTTTCCTTCAATCTTTTCTTTATTCCTTTAAGCTCCCTCATCTTCTCATCAATTATCTTCTTCTGCTTCTTCATAAGCTTTCTATACTCTTCTACATCCTCACTATCTAAAACCCTCTTTATCTCCTTTACAGAAATATCAAGCCTTCTAGCCTCTATCACCAAAGACAATCTATCCAAATCATCAATCGTATAATATCTATATCCATTCTCACTATCCACCTCAGGAACCACAATCCCCTCCTTGTGATAATACCTTAAAGTATCCATACTCACATTATACAACTTGCTCGCTTGTCCAATAGTTAACCTCATCTCCATCCACTCCCTTTCCTTTTAAACCAAAAGTGGACAACAATAATTGCCCACTTTTTTATGTGTATTACTAATTGTCAAAAATCTATTGTAAAGATTCTACAATAATATCTAATCAGCTACTATCTCTTCAACCTCTTCTACACTTATCTCACATTCCTTAGCTATTTCGTCTATGCTTTTTCCACTATTCAAAAGTTTAAATATCTTTTTTGTTAATTTTATTCCTTCTTCCTTACCTTCTTCTTTTAATTCTTTTAACATAAATGCATTATTTGCCACCATACTTAAAACCTCCTTATTCTTATGTTCTAGCATCTCTGTTGCTGTTTTTGCTAGTCTTTCTTCTGTTGTATTTTTTATCCAATGCTTTATTGCTTTTAATTCTTCTTCACTTAATCCATCAAAAAATAATGCTATATCTTTTATTCTATTCATGAATTCCATTGCAGTTATCTTTTGATCTAATAAAAATATTGCTGATGTAACATTCTTATGCTCTAATAATTCTTCTTTTGTAAAACCATTATTTACATCAAATATATCATATGTGAAGTTTAAAACGCCACTATGAAATTTTCTTTATTATTTATAATTTTGCTTATATTATACCAGTTTTCCTGTCTTTTAAATCTCTTCTCACTTATTCTATTTGTTCTTCCACTCACCACTTACCTCTCCATCTCCGATCCTTCCTTTTAAACCAAAAGTGGACAACAATAATTGCCCACTTTTCCCTAGATATTGCTACTACTTATTTAAACTCTTACTACTTATAAAGTGTTAATCTCTACGCACCTCAATGCACTTCGATATATCCAACTACAATTTTTATATCTTTGAGTTTTTACCTTTAAATATATTTTCTAACTATACTTTCACTTAAATTTAATTATAAGATAATAATTTTATAAATCTATTCTTATAATTTCTGTTTCAAATTCATCCATATAAGTATTTCCCTCTTTAATAGAGAATTTAAATTCTATGTTCTCAACTTCTTCTATATCATTTTCTTCTAATTCATGATACATTAATATAATTTTATCATTAGCTTTTTTTCCTGCTTCTATATTTGAATTAAAAATTCCATTTATCATAAAATCATTTACTGATAAATCCTCTACATTTACTAAAATTTTTCTATCTGTCTTATTTTCTATAAGAACCTTCACCCCTAGTCCAAGAAATTCTTCCTCTTTTATACCTTTAAATATCACCTTAATCCCATTTCCCTCATATATGACATTATTCATTTAATACTCTCCTTTTATTCCATTTTATTTATATATTACTTAATAATAGTATATCTTAATCAAAATGCCTATACAATCTTCTTATTATATCTAATAGAGCTTATACCATACTTTATTATAATAACAATTAAATTATTGCCCATTACTTATTATCTATTAACTTAACTCACAAAATCGCTTGCGATTCCCCCTAATTTTTAACTTTTAATTCTTAATTAATCCCTTTACCTCTTAACTCCTCACCCTCTCCTACGATAAAATTTGTCGCCAGACAAATTTTGAGTTCCCTTCACAAGAATCGCTTGCGATTTCCCCCAATTCTAAATTTTTAATTTTTAATTATAAATTAACCCACGCTCTTCTTCACTAAGCTCTCTATAACTTCCAAGTTCTAAACTCTCGTCTAATCTTAAGTTTCCTATCTTCACTCTTTTTAAGTAAACTACATATCCACCTATTGCTCTTATCATTCTTTTTACTTGATGTTTTTTTCCTTCTGTTATTGTAAGTTCTCCTAGGAAAACTTCTTCTTCTTCATAAACATCTGCATTTATTTCTTTTTTAAATTCTTTGTATTTTCCTTTTTTTAAAAGCTTGAATTCTGCCTTTTCTGTTATTTTTTCTTCTTTTTGTCCTATGGATACGCCTTCTTCTAATAGCTTTATTTTTTCTTCATCTATTTTTCCTAATGCTAGCAATAAGTAGGTCTTTTTTATTTCTTTGTTTGGGTGCATTATTTTATGTTCAAATTCTCCATCGTTTGTGAATAGAAGGAGTCCTTCTGTATCTTTGTCTAATCTTCCTACATGGAAAAGCCCCTTTTTTTCTTCTTCTTTGAAAATCTTAAATACTGTCTCTTCTTTATCATCACTTTTTGCTGTTATATATCCCTTAGGTTTATTTAACATATAATATTTGTTTTCCTCTTTTTCTATTCTTTTTCCTTTGTATAATATGATATCTTTTTCTTCATCTATTTCTATTGCTGGGATATCTATTATTTTCTCATTTACCGTTACTTCCCCAGCCTGTATGTATTCTCTAGCCTCTTTTCTTTTTCCTATTCCAGCCATTGCTAGAAATTTATCTAATCGCATATTTTTTCTCCTTAAAAAATCTATAAGGCTTTACCCCCATAGATTTACTTTACTTTTATTATATAATTTTTGAATTTTCTTTTCATTAATTTCTCTCATCTTTTCACTTTTCCAAGTGTCATTGAAAGGTCTTGCATAGAATAATGTGTTTTCATATTTTTTAGTTAATTCAAAATATCTGTCTAGTATTTCTTCATCCTTTAATTCCTTTGTATACCCAAATTCTAAGTAACTATCATGACTTTCTATAAAGTGTATTATCTTATTATTTTCAATTTCATTATTTTCTGTTAATACATAACCATATTTACTGTATTCATTTATCAGTTCCTCATTTGAAAATATTACTTCTATATAATTGAATAAATCTGCCTTGTCTAAGTTATCAAAAACTCTTATGAAAAAATCACTTCCTTCTTTAGGTAATGCTATATGTTTTCCTGCATCTATTCTAAAGCCATCTGCACCTAAAGAAATTAACTCATTTAAAAATTTTATTATAATATCTTGTAATTCATAATTATCTAATCTTAAGGACGGTAGTCCAATGGAGTTGTTTATTACTTCACTTCTGTCTTCCCAGTTTCTTACTACTTCCCTATCTTTAAAGAAGTATTCATTTTCTTGAATAACCTTATTTACTTTTTCATGTGGCTCTATTTCTCCTGTATTTTTTCCTGCTACATGATTTAAAACAACATCTATAATTATTTTTATTCCAAGCTCTTTTCCTTTATTAAATAATTCTTTAAGCTCCTCATAACCATAATAATAATTTCCTACCTTAAAATCTGTTGGTTGATATAAAAGATACCAAGGAACCTGTCCTTCTTCTTTTAAGGGTTGAAGAGGTCCTATCTGAATTCCATCAAAGCCTTGTTTTTTTACTTCATCTAAATTTATATCTTTTATATTATAGTTAAATAAATGTAATATCCTAATTTAAAATCACTCCTAAATCTTACTCTATCTAGGAGCATCTCCACATTTCACAAAATTAATACCTTTTATCTAAATTCTTCATTTTTTGTTAAACATCTTTTTATCTTAATATTTTGTTTTTGCATTATATTGAGATAATTCATCTTATTTTTGCACAAAATATAATCACTATCACATTTTTTCTCTTATTTAATTGCCTATTAAACATTTCTCATTTTTTAACAAGTTGTTATTATATAAATCTTTCTATATAATACTTTAAGTAATTTTAATTTAATATGAATGGAGTTTTTTACAAATGAAAAAATTAATCGCAGAATTTATTGGTACTTTTGTACTTGTTCTTATTGGAACTGGGACAGCTGTACTTGGTGGAGGAATTAAAGGAATTGGAATTCTTGGAATCGCTACTGCCTTTGGTGTAGCTATAATGGCAATGGTTTATACAATTGGAAGTATTTCTGGTTGTCACATAAATCCAGCTGTTTCAATTGCTATGTTTATTAATAAAAGATTAAAGGGAAAAGATTTAATTGGATATATTATTGCTCAAGTTTTAGGTGCAATATTTGCCTCATTTATCTTAATGTTATTCCTTAAATCAGATAAGATGCCTCTTACTAACTTTGGTCAAGATGGTGTTAACAACCTAACTATTGGTGGTGCTTTGTTAGTTGAAATAGTCTTAACTTTTATTTTTGTTTTAGTTATTATGTCTGTTACAGGTAAAAAAGGTAATCCACAATTTGCTGGAGTTGCTATTGGTATAGCATTACTTGCAGTGCATTTAGTTGGTATTCCTTTAACAGGAACTTCAGTTAACCCTGCAAGAAGTATTGGACCTGCATTATTTGCTGGTGGAGCAGCTTTATCTCAATTATGGATATTTATAGTTGCACCTATTATTGGTGGAATTATAGCTGCACTTGTAGCTAAATACGTTCTTGGAAGTGAAGAAGAAGCTTAAAAATGCTCTTACTTAAAGTATGGGTATAAAAAAATAAGTATACAACAAAAGGGCATTTTCGGATGCCCTTTTCTAATATACTAATTATTCTATTTCTCCAAGATAAGAAAGAACCAATTTAATTCTACTTGGGTTATTTTATATCTAAAAAACTGTATTTCATCTTTTAAAATACAGTAAGTAAATTTCTTTAATTTATTTTTTCTATAATTATTTTATGTGATACAAGTTCCATCTCTTTTATTGTAGCTTTTATCATTTTTCTTTGGCTATATATATTTTCCATTACTATCCCTTTTTCACTTGGGATTAATCTATCTACACGCTCTAAAAATAGTTCTTCTTTTCCTTCTTTATCTCTTAAATATACATTTGCTTCACACATAATTTTCTCCTCCACTCGCTTTAACTATTTCAATAACATTACGAATGTAATGTGGCAGTGGTTTATTTTCCATTCCTGCAACTATCACATTATATCTATTCAAAGGTATTAAAACCTTTTTTGCATTCGTTTCTGATATAGCCTTTGCCATATTAGGTGTTAGCTCCCCTAAGAATGCATTTGCACATATTATTCCTATGGGACCTATTATCATATCAACCTTATCTATATTATAAATTATTGCATTTTCTCCAGATGCACCTTCATTAGCTCCTGCACGAAGCATTACTCCAGTTGCATTTGAATTTGTTCCTAATGCAAGAATTTCTATTTTCTCTTCAAATTCATTTCTTAATTTTTCTACTATAGCCTTTCCAATTCCTCCACCTTGACCATCAACAACTGCTATCCTCATATTTAAAACTCTCCTAATTATAATAATGTATGTAGAAGAAACTCCCTTTCTCTTCTACATACATTCTGCAAGCTTGCTCTTTCTTTATTTATCCCTATTTATTTCTTCAATATATAAATTCTAATCTTATTTTAAAGGCTTCTATTATAAAGTTCCCAGGCTTTATAAGCCTTCCTTATTTAATATCCGTCATGGGTATCTTTTAGATTCTTCATGAATCCATTTATATAAATATATTCTCTCCCTCTTTTTTTATTACATTTATTTTTCTATTTTGGTTTAATTTACATTATTTATTTTTGCATATTAATCTTTAATCTGCACATAATATAATCTTCTTCTTTTTCAATTTCAGAATTGAAAGAAATTAATATTTTCAACGTTAATCCTTCAATTCTGAAATTTCATTTTTTTATTTTTCAGAATTAAAGCCCTTCATAACCTTTTTTCGGTATTGATTTTTTCTTTTTTTCATTTAAATCAACCACATTATTTAAAATTTCATTCATTCTTATTTCATCTTTTTTCGCCTTATTAATAATGTCATTTATACGCTTTTCGCTATTAAAAGTATTTGCTAATTCTCCAAAAGCGAAAGCATCTTCTTCTTTTGTTAATCTAAACATATCATTTAATGAATTATTTGGTGATTGACTTTCAAAAACAAAATTCGTATAACTTTCTAAAGATAATTCATAACTTTCTTTTAAAGTATTATATTTTTTTTCAATTACCTTATAGTTATTTTGAGCTATTTCTTTTTCTTCAACTAAACTATTTATTATTTTTCTTAGTTTTATAAATAATTTATCGGGATATTTATGGTATCTATCTATAAGAGCCATTACATCTAAAACATCTGAACTAAATTCCTCACCAAGAAATTTTTGTCCCTTTTCATTACGAAGTTTAATCTGTGCCTTTCCGTAATTATCATCACCTTTATAAGTTCCAGCCCAAAAGTCCTTTGAATATAAAGTAAATGGCTTTCTTAAGTAATTTAAATACTCATTACTGTTTGATAACCTCTCATTATACTTTTGAACTCCCGATTGTGAAACTTTACTTTTAATTCCTTTTAAAATTTCTTTTTCATATAAATCTAAAATTTCATTTACTTCTTTTTCATCATATTTAGTTCGTTCCTTAGCCATTAATTATTATCCTCTCTTTCACTTATATTTTTAAGGATTCTTGAAACTTCTTCTTGTGGTAATATTTCATCTATTTCAGTTAATAATCTATAATCTTCACTATATCTGTCAAGCAACTCATATGTAAGATGTGTTATAGCCTTTGAATTAGATTTTAACCTTAATGAAGTGCTTTTTATTAACTTATTTATTTCCATATCTAATTCAAGTGTGTCAGTTGAATAATCTAACCCTATTCTTTCTAATAAACCTCTCATAAATTCAATATCTTCTGTTAATTTATTTTCTCTTTTATTTAATTCTTTCTGCTTTATTTTAGATAATTTTTTATAATTATCTTCCGTTGGTTCACACCACCATTTAGAACATTTTTCACAATTATTACTATCCTCACAAGGGTCTTCTACTGAATTATAATATCCTGTACATAATCCTATTTCTATATCGTCTTCCCCAAAAACTGTACCGAAACAATGTTCAATTGAAATAGGACATTTCTTCGGCATTTGCTCGAACAATTCTTGTAAACTTCTACTATCATTTGTTTTAAACGTTATAGACTGTCGCACCAAACTTAAAGTTTGTAATCCAACATAAACACTTGGAGTATCTGTGTAATGATTTGAAGACATTAAACTTTGGTGTCCGCCCATTATTGCTATCTCAATAGGAGAATATCCTTGTAATTTTAAATTAGTAAAAGCTATGTGTCTTGTATCGCCACACTTTAATTTTTCTAATTCTCTACTTTCATTATACATTTTCTGTACAATATTTTTATAAAAATTTTTAATTAATTCATTCATAATTGCTGACGTAAATTCTTTGTATCTACGTACTCCATGCTTACACATACTTTTATAAGCTAAGTAAGATATTAACGTAGTAGATTCGCCATATTCGTTAGTTTTTTCTATATATTGATTTATCAATTCATACGTTTCCTTATTTATTGTAAGTTCTTTTAATATAGGTAATGTTTTTCTCTGATTTGCCTTTTTCTTAACTCTATCAATCCTTAAATAATAAATTCCATCCTTTTCAAAAACTGCATTTCTTGGAATTTTCCTTGCAAATTCACTCGGTCTAATAGGAATAATACTCGTTATTTTCCACCATAAAACGACTGGCATATATTGTAATTTAATTTTCTCATTAATGCTCTCATCATTTAAAAATTTATCTATATAACAGCTAAATATAACTATATCCATTGCATTAGGCAATTCTCTTGTTTTCCCAACTTTAAGTCCTTTAGCATATGGAATCATTCTATTTATATATTTAATTGCAATCTTATTTTCTTCCGTTGTAAAATATTGAATACTAAAATTTAAAAACTCTAATATTTTTTTAAATTTATCTTTTTTATAACTATCACTTCCATTTATCTGTTGATAATACCTATCTATTTTATCTCCATTAATATTATCTAAAAAATTCTCTTTGAGAAAATTCGTTTCTTTCAAAAACTTCATTATAGCTTTAAATTTTTGTACTATGTTCCCACTTTTAGCTCCACCCAACTCACCGTCTTCACATCTATTTAAAATCTCACCTAATAAGAATAATTTAACTATATCTACATATCTTTTTTGTGAACTTATTAAACTATATTTTTTAGATATTAGTTCATTAAAGTCAATACAATTATAACTTTGATATAATTCATTTTTTAATAGCCAACAATTATCTTCATACTTCCCATTAGACTTCTTATTTTTATACCATCTATTATTTAGTTCTTCTTTATGTAATATTTCTAAAGAATATACTTCCTTTAGAATATCTTCTTTATCATTTTTAATATCTTGAAGTATTAACGATAACTCTTCATTTTCTGTTATACCACTTCTTTTTTCTCTAACTGCTTCTTTCATTTATAATTCTCCTTGTAGTAATTCTTTAGGATTCTCAATCATATTAAATAGTTCTATAAACTCTTCTCTCTTGATTCCAAGATGATTATATACATATTCACTACCAAATTGCCTTATTGCAGACATAAGCAGTTGTACTTTTTTGTGAATATTACTTGATAGTTTCACTTTTTTACCTAAAAATTTAGTCTTACTATATTCTACAAGTTCTTTTTTTAACTCTTTGCAACAAGATTCCAATATATATATATTTGGAATCGAATATTTACAACCAATACACTTATTTTCATTATTATCAAAAGGATATTTACAACCTTGTTGTGAGTAAAGACATTGTATTCCTATCTTCTCTGAAGGCATAAGTTCACAATAAATTGAATTTAGATATTCTCTTGCTTTCTCAAATTTATATTGCATTATTTCATTTTCACTAATATTTATTCCTTTGGGGATTACCATTTCATTTATTTCATCAATAACAGTTTTTTCTGTATTCCCAAAATAATTTAACATTCCCGTAAGTGCTTCTACTTTTGAATAATCACCAAAGAATTTATTAACTAATTGTATTTCTTTAGTTCTTTCGATAGATTTTTCAGGCTTATTTTTAGAAACTATATCTATAAATGTATCTACAACAACACCAAATTCTTTTCTTCTGAACAATTCTCCACTTAAAAAACTTATCTGTTCTTCTGAAAATTTTATATATTGAATTGTACTCATACTTTCTATATGTTCTCTTAATTTTTTAGATAATCCAAATGAAATGTAATCACTAATATTCATTGCTTTGGACATAGAATACATAAAAGTTAAAACACTTCTATTCATCTTCCTTGAGCCAAACGTAAAACCTTTAGATTCGAGTCCAACTAAAGGTAATTTAAGCATACTCGCAGTAGGCCTATTATATTTAGTATTAAACTTTAATAAATCACCTTCAACACCTCCATCTAAAATACTTTCAAATTCCCAATAACAAGACATCATCATAATAGACGTAGCAATACTTTCTTTTAAATTGTCAGAACAAATGAATTCTGTTTCAACACCCGTTTTTTGTACTAAAAAAGAATGTTTATAAATTCTATCTATAACTCTAACATATTGATTTGTGGTTAATTTATTTTTTCTAAACCACTCGATATTAGAAATCCCAAAGTCATAAAGCAAGTCCTTAAAGTTAATTCGTGGAAATCGTGAAACATCTCCATTTCTCCAAGCTAAATTAAGATGAAGCAATTCATATATCCAAGTAGAAAGATAGATATATTCCTTATCTATGTCTTTTGATTTTTTATTTTCTTTATCTTTTTGTTTAAAAAATCTATCAATATGTAAATCTATTTTAATTAAATGATTATATACCTTGATATATTCCTCATAGTTATAAATATCATCATCACTAAAAGTTTTTTTCGATGATGACCTTGCATTACCATTTACAAACCTTGTCCCTATAAAAGTCCTATTTCTTTTATCTCCTAAATCTTTTTTAAGTGCTAAATATCTCACAAAATCAAATAATAACTTACTATCTCTTTGAGTTTTTGCTGTTTTTATGAAAAAATTAATTTCCGTACTTGAAAATTCAAATAATTCTTTACCATTTAAAAAACTTTCTAATTTTATACTCACAACTAAACTGTCTTTAATACAATCTTCTCTATATATTTTTGATTTATTATCTTTATCCAAATAATTTTTCAGAAAATTTAACCATTCTGAATATGTTCGCCTTATATCCTTTAAATTATGTACCTCTGTTAACTCTTCAAAGTTTGAAATAAACGTTTCATAGTCTGTCTTCCCACTAATAGTTTTCATATTTTTATTAACTTTTCTTTTTAGTATTTTTCCCGCATCATTTAAGCTTTCATTTATACTGTTTTCTATATCAATTCTATTGTATAAATTCATTGATGAAAATAAATATGTACCCTCAACACTTTTTATATTTTTTAATAACCTCTCTACTTCATCTTCCCGTAGTTTATAATTTTCAATTATTAATTTTCTATTTAAAAGCGATTTTCCAATTTCTTTTTTCATATCAACAAAATATTGAATGTCTTCTTTATTGTAATATGTACAGCTTTTTTTCGAATAATTGATTAATTCTGCTAAGTTCAATTTTCTTATTCTTTCATCTTTTTGAAATTTTCTTCTTTTTCCTATCTCCCGAAATCCTAACATATCTATGGCTTCTTCTTGTGTGATGTATTTTTTTTCATCTATTTTCTTATAGAATTCTAATAGTAAATCACTTTCTTTTTTCTTATAAGCCTGTTTCTTTTTGAAACTTGCATATATGGTTGGTACTTGAACTTCTATATATTTTTTTAAATTTAAGTTTCTTATTTCTTTTATTTCTGCACCACAGTAATATTCTCCCCAAAATTCATCATATCTTTTTTTAAAATTTTTAATATATTCTTTTTCAAAAAAATATCTTGATTCATATTCATTCAACTTAATAATTTCTTGATTTTCAAGTTCACATACTTTCAGTATATATTTCAAATTGTAACCGCTTTTTTTCAAGCCTATTTCTATTAAAGCTTCTTCTATCGAAAAATATTTATCTTTATTTTTATCTATAAAATTTATATCCACTTCTTTATATTTATTCATTATAATTAAATTTCTCCATTTTTTCATTTATTAAAATTACATCTTTTCCAATTTGATTGAATACTTTATATATTAATCCTATTTTTAAAAACTCATCTATATAAGCCTTTGAACTATTTTCATTACTATCTCCTCTAAGATTCTTTAATTCGTGTGGTGTTTTAGCCAACTGATATGTTAGGCATAAATTAGTAAAAATACCTCGTCCAATGTGTGAACCCCACTTCATTTCTAATTGCCTTAGATACTCTTTATAGACCTTTTCTTTTAAAATATTAAGGTATATCCTCTTTATCTTAGTCCATTGCTTAGAAAATTCTTTACCACTCATAGGGTTACCATTTTTATCAACAAATAGAGCAGGGGTTGTCTTTTTATTCTTTTTTAATATTGTTGCCCTTTCTTCTAAATGTATTTCGTAATATTCATAAAGTTTAGTATTAAAATTAAATACCATTTGCTTTCGAGCCTTTTTTACTTGGCAGAATGTCAAATCTACTTTCATTTCTTTAAACAGCTCGTCCGCTCTATATTCAATATTTAAATTCAAAATGCTTGTATCTTTGTATACTGCTCTTTTTTCTTCTACATCATTAGTAATGAGATTAACTACCTCACCTTGCCTTAATCCTCCAAACATTTGCAAAGCAATTCCAAATACTATATTAGGTGCTTTTTTTTCTGCTATTCGTAAAAATAATTGCCAATATTCGCTTTCCATATTAATCAATTTTTTGGATTTAACATTAACTTTTTTAGGATAAGGAACAATATAAGGATATGCTTTAAAAGGATTTATACGCCTTACTTCTTTATATTTTTTCCCTTTTACTTCATAGGCTTCTTTTTCAATAACTACGTCCTCGTTTAATAATTCAAGTTGTATTAAAAAATCATATATCTGTAATAATCTATTCTCATATTGCTTTATTGTTTTATAATTTAGTTTTTTTACTTCTATACAATAGATTAAAAACTGTTGAATATGATAAAAGTTAAGTCCATATATTCCTTGTTCTTTTAATTTTGTATACTCATAATCGTCTTCTTTTGAAACTTTATCAGAAGTAAAATTTAAAAAAGTCACAAATGTTGTAGCATAATTTTTAGTTATTGTAATTGATTTATTCCTCCAAATTTCAAATAATTTATTATAAGCACTTGGAATTGAAATCAATAACTCCCCATTAGAAGATATTATATTTTCATATATCACAATTCTTTTTGTTTTTATAGTAATTTC
>NZ_JBOFRG010000340.1:0-3024 GCF_051650885.1 Clostridium sp. | reverse complement strand
CTAATTACACGAAGCAAATCTTGAGATTGTTATAATTCAAAGAAATGTATTTATAATATCCCTTGGATACTTCTTAGAACGACTTAGCAATAGAAAAAACAAGCATACTTTTCTTTATTTGGTTAAATTGTCTGAATTTGTTAAATCTTTATTTTTTAAAATCAACAAGTTAAGAGGTCTTTTCTCTCAAAAAACTCTCAACTTTAATATCTCTAAAGATAGACAAAATGAGTGATAATCTTTAAGCAAAATAAATTATTTCATGTTAGTCATTTATTTAATAGGGGCTAATAACCCAACATCCCCTCCTCCAGACGGGTAGTCTCACCTTTATCAACTCCAAACATACCTTTTAAATCATAATGCCTCTTCTTCAATAGTTTCCCATCAACCCTTTTCACTACGTATGAATCATTCTCACATCGGAACATAATCTTACCTGAATCCCTGAATCTACCCTTGTCCGTCTTTGAAAGCGTTCCCAAATTATCTCTCTTAGCTATTCTAACTGCTTGGTTTTCCACAAATATTTCTCTGTATCTCTTTTTGAACTTATCTGCGTAATCTCCCATAGCATCATTCTCAATTGCCACCGTATTTGAATCCATATCCCACGCCTCTCTCGGTGTGCACTTAATTCCACTGTGCATCGTGTTGTTATATCCCTGTATTGCATTCGTTATTTTCTCCTCGAAACTTCCACATCCTTGTTTAATAAAAGCATCTCTTATTGTTCTTATTGCTCTTTCTATTCTTCCATTACTTCTATGTGCTTCTAAGCCCACCTTCCTATGCTGAATATCATTTTCTGAACACCATTTTTCAAATTCCTCACTGCAAAACTCCTTTCCATTATCTGTTATCAATTCATCCGGAAACCCATCTTCTGTAATCCATTTTTTTAGAGTATCCAACACCTCTTTTGTGCTTTTTGTTTTTATTACCGCACCCCATAACTTTCTCGTATAATAATCTATGCCCACAAGAACATACCTCGAACTCTCCCCAATATCCATGATATCTATTGCCACTTTCTCCAATTTCTTCCTTGTAGCCACAAACTCGCATCCTCCTGTGGTCTTTCTATTGTTTACCCCACACACGTCACATTTTTTTATCACCCGCGATATCTCGTCTTTCATACCCGGCCAATACCAATATTGCTTCAAATTGTAATAAGTCCCTTTAACGCCTCTGTGATTCAATTCATTATGAACTTTCAATATATTTACTTCTCTTAACTCTTTTGGCATGACTTCTTTTCTTTCACCTGAGGAAAACTCCCAAAATTCTTTACCATCCTTTATAAATGTATGTTTATTAACTTTGCCCTGCTTCTGCTTTTCAATCCTTTGTTTCTTTCTAATTGTTTTTTCTTTTTCCTCCTCAGTAACCGCAACACTTTCAAATTGCCTACTCAACGCATCGGCATCCGTCATCAGTTCCCCTTTGACATACTCCACTGTGAAATCAAACTCCTGTATCTTTTCTATCCATCTATTTATCCTATTATTATTAAAGACTGGTTTCCTTCTTATTTCTATTAAAGCCTTGTGATCTGTCATTAAATGAAACTTTCTTCCTCTTAAATCACTTTCAAACTTCTTTATACCAAACACAACCGCCAACATCTCCTTCTCACTTATCGTGTACCTCTTCTCAGTTGGTGTCAATTTCTTAGATGCCCACTGAACTGGCACCCATCTTCCTTCCTTATCTGTCTGTAAAAGAATTGCGCCTAATCCTGTATCGCACGCATCCGTTCTTAATCTGAATTCCTTATTTTTTTCCAATATTTTTAACTTTTGTATGTCCCTCAAACCTGATTTCACATCATTAAACGCGTGTTCGAGTTCTTCGTCCCAATTCCATACCGTATTCTTCTTCAAAGCCTCTGTCAATCTGGCGGTTCTATATGCATAATGGGGTATAAAATCCCTGAACCACCCAGCTAATCCCAAAAATCTTCTCAGATCCCTAACGTTCTCTGGTTTCCTGTATTCCAAGGCCTCTTGTTTTCTAATCTCGTTTGGCTTAATGTCAATTCCATTTATAGTCACTCCTAATAATTTGACCTCCTCTAACTTGTACTGTATCTTACTCGGATTAATCCTCAACCCACAACTCTTGAACGTCTTAACGATTTCCTCTAGGAGATCATCATGCTCTTTTGAGCTCTTAGCATGAATTACAATGTCATCCATATAAACCTCTACTCCCTTGCCTCGAAAATTATCTAACACGATATTCATTGCTCTTTGCATAATATGGGGCGAATTCTTAAATCCCATGACCATACTATTCCATTCGTAAATTCTCCCATCATACTCAAAGGCCGTTTTATGTTTATGCGCCTCTTCTATCTCTATATGATAGAACCCCTCTTTTAAATCTATTACCGTGAATATGGTTGATCCTTGTGTCGCTCTTATAATATCCTTCATTAACGGCAGCTCATACGGATCTTTTTCCACCAAGTCATTCAAAGAAGTCAAGTTACTCACTAGTCTAATGCCCCCATTTGGTTTCTGCAACGCCCTAATAGGATTTCTCCACTCGCTTTTTGACCTTCTAATAACACCTCTACTCTCCAACTCATCCAAATACTTTTTAAAGGGCTCCCTTAGACAATAATCTACTATCTGTCCCTTTTTCACAACCTTCTCACCTTGTTTAGTCGCTATCTTACATTTAACTCCTGTTAAATACTTTACCCTTTCACTTCCTTCACTAAATACTTCAGGGTAATCCTTCACTAGCACTTCCAGTTTATTGACTATTCTACTCCTTTTATTCACATTGCTTAACCACGTTTTCCCATCTTCTAAAGCATTTACCTCTACCTTACTTTCCTTAATTACCCCGATGGTGCTTTTTCTCTCACAACTCTTCACCTTAATACCCTCAAAATTACCTTCCCTACTAGTATCTCTCCTTTCAGCACATACCCTAGCTTTGTGTCCTTTTCTATTGCAAATAAAACACACTGTTTCTTCTATCGATAATCTGCGTTGATGGTATCTT
>NZ_JBOFRG010000339.1:0-10356 GCF_051650885.1 Clostridium sp. | reverse complement strand
GCTTTTAAAGCATCACTTGCATGATTAACTCCAAGTGTTAATACAATCTGACTTCTCCAAAGTGGAATTGTATTTACTATTGTTGATTGTATTTTCTCTGCCATTAAAGAATCATTATTTTGAATTAATCTAATTTGTGGTGCCATTTGAAGTGACACTACCTTTGTTAATTCTAAATCGTGTATCTTTTTATCAAATCTATCACAAAGAGATATAAAATCATTTAACTCTTGTGCATCCTGTGGATTTCCACTTGTTCTTGCCTTTTGCTGAAGCTTTGGAAGTTCATCTCTCTCTAAGATTTGAAGCTTCTTTTTCCCTGCTAAAATATACATTGTAAGTTCTTTAAAATATACTTTATTTGTTTCATACATTTTGTCTAACATAGCGATATCTTTTAATAATTGTATCTGATGTTTTTCTAAGATATTGCTCATTTTTTCAATATTAACTTCAACTTTTTCATATTTAATCTTTAGCTTTGAAACCTTATCTTTGCTTTTCTTAAAGAATCCAAAAATTCCTTTTGTATCATCCATTTCCTCAACTGTTTTTAACTCATAGACCATACTTGATAAAATATCTCCAACTTCACCAAGCTCTTTTGTTTTAACATTTTCTAATGCTGATTGTGAAAAATTAGAAATCTTCTTTTGAGCTCCAACTCCATATTGCAAAATAGAATTTGAATTATTTATATCTATCTTAGAAACAAAGTCATCTACCATCTTTTTCTCTTCATCTGTTAATTCTATTTCATCATCTACTTTTTTATCCTCTACCTTAGTTTCAAATTCATCTTCATCAAAAGCATCAAAAGTTAAACTTGGTACCTTATCAAATTCTTCATTCATTTTAACCCCACCTTTACTTTCTAAAATCCTTCTCTGTTAAGCCCTCTTGTTTAAATATAGTTTTAAGTACAGAAATATCTGAAGAAATATCCATAGCAGTCTCCTCAAACAATTCATCTAATAGTCTTTCAAAAGCTATATTAATAGTATCAATGCTATTCTCTATTTCCGCCTTAGCACCTCTTATATTATCACTTTGAATATCTTGTCTTTCAAGCTCATTATATGAATTAACAAGCTTTATAACAGTTGGAAGATAATATGTCACAAACTTATGAATCTCCCTTTCCTTCTTAGGATTTTTCTCAACATAATTAATAATTTGATTTGCAATATTAACTAATCTTTCAAGCTTAGTTGTTACATTACTCTTATATAACTTAGCCCTTACTCCATCTATTTGATTAACATATTCTCTACCTATCTGAACAGCTGATTTCTCTTTAATATCCTCTTCTATTTCTTCCTCAGTTTCATCACCCATCTGTTGCATTTTTGAATTTAAATAATCCTGATATAACTCATTACTTAACATAAAATAATCTTTTTCATCATCTATATGTCCCTCTAAAAACATACCTGAATCACTCATCTTCTGTAAGTCTTTAACAACAAATTTTTTCTTCAATCCTGATAATTTAGCCAAATCATCAATCTGGATAAGCCTCTTATTATTCATAAACTTTATATACTTCTTAAACCTTGTTAGCCTTCCTCTTAAAGAAATACCTCTAGTTAAAACTACTATGCTCCCCACTAAAAATGCTAACAATACTCCTACTCCAACATAAGTTCCTAAAGTAAAAATATCATTAATCACCATACTAAAAATAGAAAACATTATTAGAAAAATACTAAAAACAATTATTCCCAAAACTCCAATTAAAATATATAAATATCCCTTTATCTTTCCCTTTGGTTTTTTATTAATATACTTTTTTATATCATTTTTATTCTTCAATATGCCGTATTTTTCGCCATACTCACTAGCTTTTTCCCAAACCTTATTTACTGCATAATCACGCTTATCCTTAAAATCAACAGCATCCACAGCCTTAAAAGCCTTATCAACCATACCCCTAATCTGATTTTCCAAATCTGAAAAATTCATCTTACTCACCTTAACACCTCCAGATTTCTAACATTACTAAATCTATACATTCATTATACCATCATTATAAAAAATAATAGCCTCAAATCACTATTGAGAGCTACTATTTAACAAACTAAATCTTTACTTTATAAAATAAAAAATTCTATTTAAATCTATTTCTAAATCTTCCATTTCAATTGATTTATAAACTTCATTTCTATTGTAAATTCTAAAAGGTCTATAATAATCTTCATATAGCTTATATTGAGTAAGGGTACCATCTTGATATATTAAGTTATATTCCTTAACACCATGTACTGCATACAGATACATCTTCTTAATTGTATCTAATGATGCATTTGAATCAGATACAACCTCAAAAATTATTGTGGGTATTTCTAAAATAGATTCACCCTTTCTTTTGATTTCGTCATTATCCTTTGGACATACCACAAAAACATCTGGCTTAAACTTATCCTCACCAAGCAAAAGTTCTATTTGCTCTGAATAAACCTCACAATTCTTTCCAAACAAAAAATCCTGTATCTTTCCACTTAATCCAATAGTTATTTTATTATGATTTACAGAAGTAAATGAACTGCAAATTATCTCCCCATCTAGCAACTCAACTTTTCCATTAAAGCTTCTACAAAGCTCCTCATATATTGCTTCATTATTACTTCCCTTTTCTTTATATATACTCAAATCCTCCACCTCCAATTTATTTCATAGCTAATTAAATTCTTCACATATATTAACTTTATTATAACATCATTTGAAAATTTCCTTAATATATTATTCAATATCTTTATCCACAAACTTCAAGGGTTGTTACAAAAATACTCACAACCTTTGCTTGTTCTTGTGGATAACTTTCAACAATAATAATAAGTGATTACTAAAAAAGTAATCACTTATACTAATGACTCTAAAAAAATCCCTGTAACTCCTCATTTATGAACTTTGGAAGTTCAATCCCTGCATCAACAAAAATTTGTTTAAGACATAAGAATTTATAAACAGGGTCTTTAGTTATTTTATCTATTGATGTCTCAAACATTTTAGCAGTTTCAAAAGCTATTCTATATCTTTCCATCTGCTCTGTACTAAATTTCGAATAATTAGAAGTAAATGTCTTATGTGCAAAATCTGTATTTTTACTTTGTTTTCCTGCTCCATCCATTACATAATATCCTTTTTCTCTAAGCGTTGGCATAACTTCATTCCCAATCCACTCTCTAAATTCAATCCCAAGAGGCATTTTTGTATAAGCTAAAAATCTATATAAGCCCCTTTCATAAAATATAATAATCTTTGGTGCAAACTTAATGTCTTCTAATGTATCCGCAAAAACTTCTTTAAATAATTTTAACTCTTCTCCACTTAAAATTTTATAATCTTTTCCTTCTTTAAGCTTTTCTACTTTAATACAATCATTAATTGCCTTTCTTTTTTGCGTATATCCAAAATACTCAACAATATCTACACCTACCCAACACACCTCATCTTCCCAAATTAAACTATTAAGATATTTGTTTTTAAATTTCCTTGTAACTAAATCATTCATCCTTATTTCTCCTTTCACTTTAATTATAAGGTCGTTACCTAAATTGTAATGACCTCTGCAAGCCTTGGTATATCTTGCTTTAGATTGTGGATAACTTTTAACATTCCTTTTTTATGATAAAATCACCTCACCTTTACTCACTATTTTCTTTGCCTGTGGATAACTTTTTTCTAATCTTTTTCCACAGATTTTATCTAAAATTTAAAATAAAAAAACCTCTAAAGATATTCAGCACTAACTAAAATATCTTTAGAGGATATACTTCAAAAATCATTCAATATAATGATTAAAATATTTCTCTAAGAAAAATCTTCAACTTATATTGCATAAAACTAAAAAAAAAGGTCATAATACAATAGAAGTCTTTGATTTTAGGATTCTTAAGATAGTGTGTGTATCTTTCGAATTTACAGGTGCTCTAACACCTATAAAATCATAGACTTTTTTACTTTGTTTTTAGTATGTTCTATATCCTATAATTTATGTAATCTATTTGAAATTTTTCGTCTCACAAGTCATTTTCAATACAATTTTTTTATTAAAGGTAGTCACTTTAAAAGTGATTACCTTTAAAATTATTAAGAAAAAAACCCTAAAGATATTTAGCACTAACTAAGTAATCTGTACACTTGCCTTTACTAATTCATCTTTTTTATAATCATTTTTTTCATTCATTAACAATATTTTTGATATATTTAAAGCTTCTATACGACTTTTATTTAATGATAACTGTGGTGACCCTTCCTTCAGCTTAGGCTTAATTTTCTCACAGTTAATAATTAAAGAATCTACCATCTTTATAGTATTTTCTATTTGCTTATTCGTAAATTTATGCATTATCTCTCCCTTAGTTATCTATTAACCTTTTAATTATCTGATATTTTTATACTACTCTAGAATCTTACTAACTTTAGCCACTCTAATTTCACTTTCTTATAAACTATATTTTCCTTGTAATAAATTATTAACTTGTGCCCTTTGTTCTTTTAAAAGCTCTTCCTTATCTTTAATAACAGAGTTCATCAAATCATTATCTTTCTTAGTATCTGATGCTACCTTAGGATATGTTCTCATAGTTGCTAAATATTCTGATATACTTGCTTTCTCTTCATCTGAAAAATCAGTTGTAACTCTATAATAATCTTTCAAAAGATTTCCTACATAAACATACCAATAAAGACTTTCATCATTATTTTCTATTTTACTAGCTATTTCTTCAACGGTTCCAAACTCAATAGTTTGTTTTAATAGGTTTAATGCTAAATCCTTTTTAATATGAAAACCTAAAGAATCTATGTTGCTAAAATAATTCATTAAAATATAGTTATTTGGCATTTCATAATATTTATTAGCCAATAATTTCGCTCTATTAACTACTTCTTTTATCGTATCTTCTGTCAATAATTCACTTTTTATTTTTGATGCTCTATATTCTTT
This sequence comes from Clostridium sp., assembly GCF_051650885.1. Classification (GTDB taxonomy): domain Bacteria; phylum Bacillota; class Clostridia; order Clostridiales; family Clostridiaceae; genus Clostridium. The sequence goes on along the minus strand of NZ_JBOFRG010000339.1, from coordinate 5,405 downwards.
AAATCCTGAATCCATATACGATGCTGACTCTATTATTTTTTGAATATTGTCATTTGCCATGGATTCTAATCCTATCCTATCTTCTATTCTCATACATTCATATTCTATACTATTCTCTACTTTATATTAACTTCAAATTTTTTGATTTTAATTACTCATAAAAAAGTCCAAAGATAATTTTAGTTACCTTTAGACTTAATAATTCTTATTTTAATTTAATTGTTATATCATCTTTATTATTATTTTTACCTTCATCTTCTTTAACTTCTAATTTTATAGACTCTGCATTGGTTAAATCACTAATTACATCTATTTGTAACTCATAAGTTCCATTTAAATTCGTTCTGCATTCACCAAATGATATTTCTAAATTATTTCCTTTATCATCTTTTATTGTGTATTTTAATAAATCTATTCTATCTCTATCTTCTGCTCCACCTTTATATTTTCCTGAAATATAAAGTTTAGTTGAAATTGGTGATATATCTGCTTTTTCTACAACCATTTCTCCTACTTCAAGATTTAATTTCTCATTTATAACTCTTTCTTTACTTTGAATCTTTTTTGTTGCCTTAACGTTGAATTCCCAAGGTCCTTTAATTTCTCTATTATCAATATTACTTAAACTGTTTAAAAGAATATCAATTTTCACTTCATCATCTAATTTTAAATTAGAAACATCTGATGAGATTATAACCATTGCTTTATTATCATTTAAAAGTTTTACTGATGTGTTACATATAATCTCAGTTCCATTAATTTTTATTTCTTCATTCATATGATTTCTAATTTTAGTACTTTCTTTTATTGCCCATATTTCATTTAACTTATTTGCCTCAACTATAACACTTGCCACAAATACATTATTATCTAGTACTATTTGATCTAACGTAACTTTATTTCCATTCTTATCAATAGTTTGCCCTATAACAGCTCCTAGTTCTTGATACTTTTTCATCGGATATTCTTTATAGTCATCTTTAAAATATTCAAAAACCTTACCTACCACTGGGATTGCTGATACAATCTCTGGTTTTATAATTGCTGTACTAGATGTTACTATTAATGCTACAATAGCTATCTTAGGTAACTTTTTTCTATTTTGCTTTTTCTTTTCCTCTTTTAAAATCTCTTTCCCCTCTTCCATTCCCTTTAAAATATAATTATCTAAATCTGTTGGAATTTTTATTTTATCTTTAATATTATCACCCATATTATATTACCTCCCTATTCATAACTACCCTTAATGCTTTAAGTCCCCTATTTAGATAAGTCTTCACTGTACCCACAGGCATATCTAATACTTTGATATCTCATTTACTGTCAAATCATTGAAATATTTTAAAACTATAACCTCTTTATGTTTATCAGGAAGAGTATCTATTGCTTGAAGTAAATCTAATCTATCATCATTATCTAAATCCTCTGTACCTAAATGATTCACTAGTGTTTTATCATCAATATATATAATTTTCTTATTCTTTTGATATGCAGTAGTAGCTAAATTAATTGCTATCCTTATTAACCATGTTTCAAAATATCTAGGCTCTTTTAAATTTTTTATAGATACATATGCCTTACAAACCACCTCTTGAAAAATCTCTAAAGCTGCATCCTCATTTTTTAAATATGCATATGCTGTTCTATATATCTTCTCTTTATACAACGTAATTAAATAGTAAAAATCATCATCACTACCCTTAATTGCCCTCTTTACCTTTACTTCATCTACCATATTTTCTCTCCTATATTTAATAACCTCTGTAAGCACTTACACCAATTAGACACTATACCCAGCCAAACGGTTTCACTTTTATATCATTTATTTTCAAATTATATAAAAAAATAATAGCCTCCATTTATTATCGAAGGCTATCATCTACATCTTTCTCTTATCGTACATTTATATTTTTTATAAATTTAGCAGGAACTCCTGCATAAACCGTATTAGTAGGTACATCTTTAGTAACTACAGAGCCTGCTCCTATTATAGAGTTTTCTCCTATAGTTACTCCTGGACAAATAGTTGCTCCTGCACCAATCCAAACATTTCTTTTTACTTTTACTCCTTTTAATATTACATCACGTCTATTCTCTATCTCCATTGGATGATTTACTGAAAGAATCTTTACTTCAGGTCCAATCAAAACATTATCTTCAAGTTCAATTCCACCTAAATCAACAAACATACATCCCTTATTTATAAATATATCTTTTCCAAACCTTATACGCGCTCCAAAGTCACTATTTAACGGTAATAAAATTGTTGTAGATTCATCAATTCTATTCCCTGTCATCTTCTCTAAAATTTCTCTTACCTCTTCTTGTTTTTTATATCCTTCATTAAGCTTTCCAAGTAACATTGCTGTTTTCTCTAAAGTTTTATTTATCTCCTTAAAAATAGCATCATCATATGGAATGTACTCTCTCTTCTCTAAGGCCTCAATTAAATTTTTACTCATTCCTATTCTCTCCTTTTATATCATACTCAAAATGATAATACACCTTAGAGTTAACTCTCAGTCAATAACAAATTTAATATACTAAACATTCACTAGACAGTATTTCATTTGTTTTAGTGTTAAATTTAATTGAATAATCATATAGCTTTCCATGAGATGGCTTTTCTTTACCTACAGCTCTTACAAAAACCTCTTTTGGAATTTCACCATCTTTTATAGGTGTGAACTCATTATCCTTAACTACTCCACTTAGGTCATATGTAAAATCAGCCTCATTTATGTCAACCTTATACTTGCTTTCAATTAACTCATTTGCTTTATTAATCAAAGTCTTCTCTGAACCTTTAAGCTCCCTTGAGCACCCCATTGCCACTGCTCCAAACAATACAACTCCTGTAAGCATTAAAATTAATTTTTTCATATTAAAATCCCCCTCTGTTTTTTCACTAAATCTTTTCAAGCTCTTGATTAAAATTATAGTGTATAAAACAATTTTGAAGTATCGTTTTAACTTACAATAGACTTACATTAATGTAAGACTTCTAATATTACTAAAATCAATCATATACAACATTCAATGCGCTTACCATTATATTTTTATACTAAGTTTTTTCTAAGTAACTAAGAAAAATCTGCATTATTGTACTTCTAAGATTAGCATTTTATAATTATTTAAAATAAAGCTTTTAAGGAGAGTGTAAATATATGAATACATTAGATGCAATTATTAAAAGAAAAGGAATTCGTAGTTTCACAGACAAACAAATCTCAAAGGATGAATTAAAAACTCTTATTCACGCTGCAAATTCTGCTGCTATAAGTGGTGGTGGTAGACCAGGAACTGATTCAGCAAGACAAATAACTGTAATTCAAAATCAAGAAATTCTTAGTACAATAGAGAGCACTTTAGAAAAAGCTCTAGGTTTAAAAAATGCCTTTTATAATGCTAAAACATTTATACTTATTTCAGCTCCTAAAAATCAATTTCAAGCTGAACAACTTGACTGTGCTTTAGCTATCCAAAACATAGCCTTAGCTGCAACAGAAATGGATTTAAATTCAATTATAATGACAGGACCTATTTTTGCTATAAATACAAATGAAGATTTAAAAAGTAAATTAAACCTTCCAAAAGGATTTACACCTTATATAGGTATATCAGTTGGGTATACTAATAGTACAGATATAAAGAGTAGAGAATATAAAGATACAAATGTTAATTACATATAACTCTATGTTTTTATATTAATTATAAAAATATTTTTAAAGAAAGGACTGATTTAGTATGCCTTTAATCACAGTTGATATTGGACCAATAACAAAAGAACAAAAAGCTGCACTTGTTAAAGAACTAGTTTTAAAAGCAAGTGAAATATGTGATATACCTGAACAAGCATTTTTAACAATTATTAAAGAAAATAATTACGATAATATTGGTAATGGTACAAAATTATTTTCTGAAGTTTTAAAAGATAGAAAATAATTTAAATATATTTTTAAAGTTAAAGAGTTAAGTTAATATATCTATTAACTCAACTCTTTATAAATCATAAATAATATTCTATTGTATTCTACCCCATAATGATAATTCTTCCATAATTTTTGATAATTTTTTACCATTATCAGTTAATGAATATTCTACTCTTAACGGAAGTTCATTATATTGAGTACGCTTAACAACATTATCTTTTTCAAGTTCTTTCAAGCATTGAGAAAGCATCATATCTGTTATTCCATTTACATTTCTTTTAAGTTCATTATAACGAACATCTTCATTCTGCAATAGAATCCATATTATAAAAATCTTCCACTTTCCACCTATAATATTCATAGATTTCTTTATAGGACAATCTGAATATTCATTTGCTAATACTAGTTCTCTTGTTTTCTTCATTTTAATACCTCATATCTATTCTAGCGAGTTAAAATCACTATTTTTAGGCTCTAAAAGTCTTTCTCCATTTCTCAAATGTCTATATTTAGATAGCTCACTATATATCCTCATTCTAGCTCTATTAAACCCTCCTATAGGCATGTGTTCCATTAAAGAGTGTCCCACATTAAAAGATAATAATTCAGCTAATTCATTTCTTTTCTTATCCATAACATTTTGTTTATCTATTATAATCTCTGCAACCTTTATATATGGTGACTTCTTTTTATTCCATACAATAGAGGGGTCATCCTCCATTCCTACCTTCTGAAACTGCACCATAAAATCAAATATTATTTTACTTTCATCTAACTGCTTCTGCATATTATTAGATAAATAAGATGCTGTCTTTTCCTTAGGCACCTTACCTTTACAATGTTTTCTTGGCACTATACAATACCTAACAACTCTATCCCCAAACTTATATGATGTTGTACTAAAATAACTTATATCTAAAGGACTTGTTTGATTCTTAGGTATTCCTGCAAGCTTAATTAGATTAGGTAACCCTCCCTTTAAAATAGTTTTAACTACATAACATGGAAGCTTCTTTTTTTCCTTTGCATAAACCAAATCATGAAATGACTTTAAGCTTGAAAAAGGAAAAACCTCATTACTTAAAAGAATAAAATCTTGAGTATAGGCTTCATCCTTTAAAACCTTCTCCCCTCTTACATTTATAATCTTTATAGCAAATCCTCTAGCATCCTTCTTATCATCACCTTCAACCTTAGGTGATGAACTAGATATCCTTATAAAACTGTTATATGACTTACACTCCTTAAAAACCCCAACCCTAAGTCTATTAGGTAATCCCTCCATCACCTTAAACTCTGCTTTAAGCAAACCTAAAGTTTTAGGATGTGCATCTCTCTTTGTAGTCCCCTTTAAATAATCCTCTTCCATATTTTTTCTAAGCATTAAAATTAAAGAATCTATATATTTTTTCTCCGACATCTAATTCCTCCAAAACTAATATTTAAGCTTAGTATATTCAAAGGAATAGTAAT
>NZ_JBOFRG010000338.1:0-5399 GCF_051650885.1 Clostridium sp. | reverse complement strand
TTTGCGGTTACTAGAAAGAGAGAGGATAATAAGGTAAGACTTTATTCTTTAAACTTTGAGGAAGAAGGAGTTAAAGAATTTTCAATTGAAGATTTAAAAAATATAAAGGAAGATGCATGGGCAAATTATCCTAAAGGTGTAATTTGGGCATTCAAAGAAGCCCGTTACAAGATAGAAAAAGGCTTTGATGCAATAATTTATGGAACTATTCCAAATGGTTCAGGACTTTCATCTTCAGCTTCATTAGAGCTTTTAATAGCAGAAATAGTTGACTATTATTCTGATTTAAATGTAGATATGGTAGATAAGGTAAAATTATCTCAAAAGGCTGAAAATAAGTTTATAGGTGTAAACTGTGGAATTATGGACCAGTTTGCAATTGGAATGGGAATGGAGAATAAGGCAATATTCCTAGACACAAATACTTTAAAATATGATTTAGTAGATTTTAATCTTGAAGGAATAAAAATAGTTATTGGAAACACAAATAAAAGAAGAGGGCTTGCAGATTCTAAGTACAATGAAAGAAGAAGTGAGTGCGAACAGGCTTTAGAGGATATTAAAAAAGTAATGGATATAAATACTCTTGGAGAGCTTGATGAAGAAAGTTTTGAAAAGGTTAAAGAGAATATTGAAAGTGAAGTGTCTAAAAAACGTGCAAAGCATGCAGTTTATGAAAACAGAAGAACTATAAAGGCAGTAGAGCTTTTAAATAAGGGTGATATAAATGCCTTTGGAAAGCTTATGAATGAGTCCCATGAATCACTTAAGGTTGATTATGAGGTAACAGGACTAGAGCTTGACACCTTAGCAGAGCTTTCTCAAAAAGAGGAAGGTGTAATTGGAGCTAGAATGACTGGTGCAGGTTTTGGTGGATGTACAATAGCTTTAGTAAAAGAAGAGTTTGTAGAAAAGTTTATTGAAAATGTAGGAAAAGGATATAAAGAAGTTGTAGGATATGATGCAAGCTTTTATGTAGTATCAGCATCATTTGGAACTAGAAAACTTTAATTATAAAAATATGACAGCTAAGTCGTATTAAAGAAAGAGCTGTTCAAAATTTTGGATAGCTCTTTAAATTTTAAAAGAGGGTGTGTAATTTATGGAGAAAATATATAACAGTATAGATAATTTAATAGATTATGGAATAAAAAACAACCTTATAGATAAGCTAGATAGGGTTTTTATAAGAAATAAGCTTTTAGAAATATTAGAGCTTGATGAATATAAGGAAGGAAATTTAAAAGACTTTAGTGAAGATATTGAAGAGATACTAGAAGGGTTTTTAGAGTATGGAATAAATAGAGGAATCCTTGAAGATACATCTTTAGAAAGAGATTTATTCGATACAAAAGTAATGGGAGTACTTATAGGAAGACCTTCAGAAATTATAAAAGAGTTTAATAGAAAATACATGGAAAATCCAGAGTTAGCTACTGATTTTTATTATGATTTAAGCAGAAAATCTAACTATATAAGAGTAAATAGAGTATCAAAGGATTTAAAATGGAAAACAAATACTGAGTTTGGAGAGCTTGATATTACTATAAATATGTCAAAACCAGAGAAGGACCCAAGAGATATAGCAAAAATGGCAAAGATAAAGAAAAGCTCATATCCTAAATGCTTGCTTTGTAGAGAATGTGAAGGATATAGAGGAAACTTTAATTATCCTGCAAGAGGAAATCATAGATTAATTCCTGTTGAGTTAAATAAAGAAAATTGGTTTCTTCAATACTCGCCATATGTGTACTTTAATGAGCATTCAATAATATTAAAAGAAGAGCATAGCCCTATGGTTATAAATCGCAGAACTTTTATAGAACTTTTAGATTTTGTAGATAAATTCAATCATTATTTTATAGGTTCAAATGCTGATATTCCTATAGTAGGAGGCTCAATTTTATCACATAATCATTATCAAGGTGGTAGATATAAGTTTAGCATTGATGATGCTAAAGTTTTAGAAACCTTTAAAATAAAAGGATATGAAGATGTAATAGTAGAAAAGATAAAATGGCCTTTATCAGTAATAAGAGTAAGAGGAAAAGATAAGGAAAAGCTAGTAGATTTTGCAGAAATGGTTTTAGAAAAATGGATTGGATATTCTGATGAAAGCTTAGATATTTTAAGCTATACAGAAGAAAGACATAATACAATAACTCCAATAGGAAGAATGAGAGAAGGCTTATTTGAGCTTGATTTAGTTTTAAGAAACAACAGAACAACAGAGGAATATCCTTTTGGAATCTTCCATCCTCATGAAGAACTTCATCATATAAAGAAAGAAAATATTGGACTTATTGAAGTTATGGGACTTGCAGTTCTTCCAGCAAGATTAAACGAAGAAATGGAATGGATGATTGAATATCTTTTAGATAAAAAAGTTACAGGAAATATAGAAAATCATAAATTATGGCTTGAAGAAATTAAAGAAAAGCATGAGTTTAATGAAGAGAATATAAGAGAAATACTAAGAAATGAAATAGGATTAGTATTTAAAACTGTATTAGAGCATTGTGGTGTATTTAAAAATGATGAAAAGGGAGCAGAGGGCTATAGAAGATTTATAGAAAAGCTATAAGGAGAAAATAATGAAAATAGTAGAAAATATTATTGGAAAATTTAAAGGGATAGATGTAAAGAAATATACAGTAGACAATGAAAAAGGCTTTTCAGTTTCAATCTTAAACTTAGGGGCAACAATAACTGAAATAAATACATTAGATAAACATGGAAACAGTGAAAATATAGTTTTAAGCTATGAAAATGAAGAAGTATACTTCCAAAATCCATCATACTATGGAGCAACGGTTGGAAGAACCTCAGGAAGAATTGAAGGTGGGAAATTCACCTTAAATGGAGAAATATATAAACTATTCAAAAACTATGGAGTAAACAGTGGACATGGCGGAGAAATAGGCTTTAATAAAAGGATTTTTGAGGCTCAAACAAAGATAAATGAGAAAAGCATTAGCGTAATATTCACTAGAGAATCTAAAGACATGGAAGAAGGTTATCCTGGAAATTTAAAAGTGAAAATTGAATATGAAATATTTGAAGATAATAGGATTTTATTTAAGGTAAATGGAAAAAGTGATAAAGATACATTAATGAATATAACAAACCACAGTTACTTTAACCTATCAGGAAATTATAAAAGAGACATATTAAACCATACACTAGAAATGAATACAGATAAATTCTTAGAGATAGATGAATATGGTGGAGTAACAGGAGATATAAAAGAAGCTATAGAAGAGTTTGACTTTAATATAGAAAAAGAAATAGGAAAAGATATAAACAAAGAAAATCCACAACTAAAATTAGGCTATGGATATGACCATCCCTTTATGTTTAAAGACGAAGGAAAAGTTATATTAAAAGATAATGAAAGTGGAAGAAAATTAACTATAAAAACAGACTATCCATCAGTAGTAGTATATACTCAAAACTTTATAGACAGTGAAAAACTAAAGTATGAGGTAAAAAGCAAAAAGAGAAATGGAATATGCTTAGAAGTTCAAAACCCTCCAATAGGTTATAAAGAGAAATTTAAAGAGCATTCCATATTAAAAAAAGATGAAGAGTACAATAAAAAGACAGAATATATATTTGAAGTAATAAATTAGAGCAAAGGCTATCAGCAAGAAAAAGTTGATAGCCTTTATTTATAAAAAAATATGGTATAGTAATATAAAAGAAATTATGTAGAGAAAGGAAGAAAAAGATGAGAAAAATAATATTAAATTTAGCAGTTAGTTTAGATGGATATATAGCAAGTGAAGATGGGGGATTTGACTGGATAGTAGGAGATGGAAATGAATCGTTAAATACTGAAAAAGCATTTGAATTTAATGAGTTTTTAGAAGATATAGACATAGTAGTTATGGGGGGAAATAGTGCAAGACAGGGATTTTTTAATGATTACGAAGATAAGAAAGTTTTTATTTGTACAAGTGAAGAAGTAGAAGATAGAGATAATTTAAGATTCATAAAAAAAGAAAATATTATATCTGAAGTTTTAAAAAAAAGAGAAAAGGAAGGAAAGGATATATACCTTTTTGGTGGAGGAATATTAATAGATAGCTTTATAAAAGAAGATATTATAGATGAATACATAATAGCAACCATTCCAACAATACTAGGAAAAGGAATACCATTATTTTTAAAAGATAATCCTAAGATAGACTTAACATTAAAAGAGTACTTTGTAAATGATGGAATAATAGTTTCTAAATACGTAAAAAGGTAGATGAAAAGCACTAGGAAAGTAATGAAGTTTCCTAGTGCTTTTTATAAATGCTTATTAAAATTTTAATATTTTACTTAGGAAAAAACAAGAAAATATTTACAAGAGATAAATAGTAATATATACTATATTTAAGGGTATTAAATAAACAAAGGGTAAAAGGTGAGGGAAATGTTTTGTGGAGTTTGTGGGAAAAAATTATTAAATGAAAATGAGTTGATTTGTCCAGGATGTCATGGACGTGTGAAAAATGATTTAAATTATTGCACTAGCTGTGGAGACGTAAAGAACGGAAAAAAGAAATGTAAGTCTTGTGGAGAAAAATACTATAATACTAAAAAGGTAGGAGGTAGAAGATTTACTTCTGATAGAATATATTCATTATTTTTTTCAGTTACTTGGACTATGATATCACTACAAGGTCTTTTAAGTAGCATATTTGCAGAAAAAGGAATATATATTGAAGGGAATTATGTAAGTGTTATGGAAAGAAAAGCTAATATTCCAATAGAGATAATGATGTTAGCATTTGGCGTATTCATGATAGTTAATGATATAAGAGGAAGAAAATATAGATAAGATTATAGAAAATAAAGCACTAGGAGAAATTTTCCTAGTGCTATTTTAATGCAATATTATTTAGCTAGTTTTAAACAGGTATTAAAGCTTGTTTATTATAAAAATTGCTTCATCATATGAATTTTTATGAACGTAAACATAATAATTATATGATAAATCATTATTCTCACCAAAAGTTCCGACACGAGCTCTAGAGGTATCCATTATTGATGAACTATTTCTATTAACAACTTTATAAGTATATTTAATATTATTATTAGATAAGCTATCACGAACTAGATTAAAGTCTAAGATTGATGTTCCTTCATAAATTTTTTTTCTATTTAAAATAAATGATAAAAATTTCATAAGCTCACACCTTTAATTTTTTTGTATAGGATTAATCATAAATATTTAGCTTAAAGTTGAAGTTCCATTCGGATGTTTCTGTTGGTCATCCCGAGTGCTTTATAAAATTTGATTGCATCTTTATTAAAGTCCCAAACAACTAATTGGATTAAATCACTTTCATTTTTCTTAGCATCTTCAATAATATGATTAAAGAGCATTTTTCCAAGTCCCTGTTTTG
>NZ_JBOFRG010000337.1:0-3351 GCF_051650885.1 Clostridium sp. | reverse complement strand
TCTTCTCCTCTAAATTTTTCAATATTAGAGTCAAATATTTTATTTATGTTAGTTCCATTAAAGAAAAGCTTTCCACTTGTTTTTGTATCAAGAGTTGACATTGTGTTTAAAAGTGTTGATTTTCCAGAACCAGAAGGTCCCATTATAACTAGAAATTCACCTTTTTCTACTGAAAGAGAGACTTTATCTAATGCTATTGTACGAATAACATCTTCTCTTTCATCTAAGCGTTTTATTACCATTAAAGCAGGTTTTCTTTCATAAGTTTTACATAAATCTATACATTCAATTATTTTTTCCATAATATTATCACTCCTTTTAATCTAAAATACTGTTTAATTGTCTTAAGCTAGAAAGATAAGTTACAACAGATGATACTATAAATATCAAAATATAAGTGCATAAATACATTATTGCAAGGCTTATGCTATATCCTTGATAAAGTATTAAATATGCTGCTAAAGTTGTTGTAAAAAATAATGGTATTGAAGTTAAGATAAAGTAAAAAATCAATATCTTAGTTTTCATAATGTAAATTAAATCAGCCTTAGAATAACCTAAAGGAATAAGACCTTTTAATGATTTCATTTCACTAAAGTTAGATGAAAGGCTTGTAAAAATCATTAAGAATGTCATAAGGAAGATAGTTATAATAAAGCTTAGTGATGAAAATAAATTTATTGTGTAATCACTTTTAAGGGTAAGCATAAAGGTTGGAAACATTACACCAATAAAAATAAAGTTAGAAAAAACAACAAACATTTTAGCTAGAGATGTTTTTAAATTATTAGCGATAATTAAAAAGTATTTATGATTTAAATACTTCGTTGCTTTAAGATTATCTAAAAACAATGGAATAAAGCTTTTAAAAAATACACTAGCGGCAAGTACTGGAAGATAGATTATTAAAAGAATAAGTTCTCCTAAAGAATCTACAATATCTTTAGGTAGAAAAAGAATTAAGATAATAGAAAGCATAAGAGGAATTGATAGATAAGATTTAAGCTTTAACTTAGTATCATAACGTTTAGATAAAAATTGTGCTTTATCATTAAGTCCAAGTAAAACTGTAATATCATTTCTATAACCAAAGCCTTGATTAATAAGCCCTAAAACAAAAGATTGCATAAGGAAAAACAAAGCCATATAAATGAAGGCAGTTAAACTAAGTTCTATAGAAAAGGACTTAAATATAAAAAGATTAAATAAAGGTGAAATAATAACACCTAAAATTATTCCTAAAAAATATCCAAGAAAATTTAAAATAGAAATTTGAATAGTAAGTAAAAAACCAAGAGAAAAATTAGAAATACCACTAAGGGCTTTTATTCCAATCTCCTTACTATTTACCTCATTTAGATATTCGTTTGCCTTAAAGGTAACAAAAAAAGCCATTCCTAAAACTATAATAAGGAAGGTGGTTAAAACATAATTTACAAGTGCTGGCATACCAGAAAGGTTAGAGGATAAAGTTAAATTAGTGAAGTTAAAAACTAAGGCAGAAACTAAAGCTGATATACATACAAAAAGTCTAGTTTCATAACCGCTTCTCTTTAGTAAGGTTAATGTTAAATTAATTCCTTTATTCATAAACAAAACCTCCTAAGTTTTTCTTTAAGTAAATGATACCATAAAATGTATAAAGAGGTAAATAAAAACTTTTAAATTGAAAATTAAGAATTTAGAGAATATTTTGAGTGAAGATGCTTAACATGTTAGATATGATTTTTTACCACTTAGGTGTTATCTGTTTACTTAGGTTGAGAAGAAGCTATAATAAGTAGTGTGAAGGAGGTGAGTGTGGGTGTGAAGATTAGAATTGAGATTGATGATGGTATTTTAGAGGATGAGGTTATTATTAGATGTAGTGAAATTAGTGCTGAAGTTTTGGAGATTCAAAATATGATTTTGGATAGAGCTAAAAGGTCAAGTGGAATTGAATTTTATAAAAATGATAAGGAATATTATATATCTCTTTCTAATGTTTTATTTTTTGAAACTAACGCTAATAAAGAAATTGATGCTCATACTAGGGATGAGGTTTATAAGGTTAAGTATAAATTATATGAATTAGAAGAAATTTTGCCAAGTGAGTTTGTGAGAGTTTCTAAATCTGCAATTATAAATATTAATAAAATACATTCTATACTTAAAAATATAACATCAACAAGTTTAGTGGAGTTTAAGAATACTGAAAAGAAGCTTTATGTTTCTAGGAATTATTATAAGGATTTAAAGTTGAAATTATCAGAAAAGAGGATGGGAGTATGAAGAAAAAGAATGTTTTTTTAGGACTAATAATTATATTAATAGGAGTTTTAGTAGTGTTAGTTGATTTAAATGTAGTTTTTACAAGGGATATTATTTATGTAGGTTTAATTGTTATTTTAATTGGAGTAATTATAGATGGAATTAGTAGAAAAAACTTTTATGAAATAATAATGCCTGTTGCAGGAATGTATGCTATGGCACAAAGGTATTTTATGTTTTATAAGCTAAGCTTAATAACAATTTTTTTAGTAGGGATTTTATTTAGTTTAGGGTTATCTATAATGTTTAAGCATGAGAGTAGTATAAATGAAGGAAAGGAAAGACTAGATATAAATTATGATGCTAAAGCAAAGGCTAGCTTTGGTTCTGCAATTACTTATGTAACTGATGAGTTTAATGAAGGTGCTGTAGAATGTTCTTTTGGAGCTGTTCAAATGTACTTTGATAAAGATAATATAAAAGATGGAGAAGGAATACTTAGGATTGATTCTGTTTGCTCAGGTGTTGAACTGTATGTTCCAAAGGAATGGAGAGTTGTAAGTGAAATTAATAATATTCTTAGTGGAATAAGTGAAGAGGGAATATCATTAAATGAGAAAAAAGCAGTTTTAAGATTAGTAGGAATTTCAAAATTATCAGGAATAACTATTAAATATATTTAAAAAAAAAGCTATTGGAAGATTCATCCAATAGCTTTTGTATATTAAAGATAGTTGTCAATTAAAAACTTAACTCTTTCTTTATTCATTTGTCCTAAAGTGCTCCATTTGCTTTGAGCGAAAGCATTTCCAGACATTCCCCATATATTTTCTTCTTTTTCAACCTTCATTTTCTTTTCAACCCACTTAATTTGGTCTTTCTTTAAGGTTTCAAATTTAGAAGGTTCCATATTTTTCTCAAGGTATTTCCAAACATCATTTAATAAAGTATCCCATGTTAGAGCAATATCTTGTAACATTTGACTTTTTTCAGCTTCTGAAAATTTAGAATACATACTAGAGTAAAAGGCGTCATTATAGTCATTACTTAAGGTATTATATCTATTTAAGTAAGTAGTTTTTAAATCTTCCTTTTTTTCTT
>NZ_JBOFRG010000336.1:0-31346 GCF_051650885.1 Clostridium sp. | reverse complement strand
TTCAAGGAGATATTTGCGATAAGGAATTAGTTGCAAAGCTTTTTGAAGAAAATGAAATAGATTATGTAGCACATTTTGCAGCAGAATCACATGTTGATAGAAGTATAAGAGAGCCAGAAGTATTTGCAAAAACAAATGTAATGGGAACAGTAAATCTTTTAAATTGTGCAAAAAATGCTTGGGAAATAGATGGACAATGGAAAGAAGGAGTTAAATTTCTTCACGTTTCGACTGATGAAGTATATGGTTCTTTAGGAGAGTGGGGATTCTTTATGGAAACTACACCACTAGATCCACATAGCCCATATTCATCAAGTAAAGCCTCATCAGACCTTATGGTAAAAGCATATGCAGATACTTATAAAATGCCAGTTAATATAACAAGATGTTCAAACAACTATGGACCATTCCAATTCCCAGAAAAACTTATACCACTTTTAATAAACAATTGTTTAAGTCACAAAGACTTACCTGTTTATGGAGATGGAATGAATATAAGAGATTGGTTATTCGTAGAAGATCATGCAAAAGCAATTGATATGGTAATCAATAATGGGAGACTTGGAGAAGTTTATAACGTTGGTGGACATAACGAAAGAACTAACATTCAAATAGTAAAAACTGTTATAGGATATTTAAATGAAAATGTAGATAAAGAGGTAACAGAAAACCTAATTAAATATGTAGAAGATAGAAAAGGGCATGATAGAAGATATGGAATAGACCCAACAAAGATAAAAGAAGAGCTTGGATGGTATCCGGAAACTACTTTTGAAGTAGGAATAAAGAAAACAATACAATGGTATCTTGATAATAAAGAATGGATGGAAAATGTAACTTCAGGTGATTATCAAAAATATTACGATAAAATGTATAGATAGAGTAGGGAATTATATGAATATAATGCATTATACGTTAGGGCTGCCGCCATATAGAAGTGGGGGATTAACTAAATATAGTTGGGATCTTATGAAAGAGCAAGCAAGAGATAGAGAGAATAATATTAATTTGCTTTTTCCAGGAGTAATGAATAATAGCAAAAAAACAAAAATTAAATATTTTGGAAATAGAGAGCGAGTTAAAGTATATGAAATAATAAATCCATTACCAGTACCTTTATTAAATGGAATTACTGATATTAAAGAATATACAAGGGATGTTCACACTATACAAAATATCAAAGAAATTATCGAAAAAGAAAAAATAGAAATATTCCATATTCATACATTAATGGGATTGCCAATTGAAGTAGTTAGGGAAGCTAAGGCACTTGGATGTAAAGTTGTTTTTAGTACTCATGATTATTTTGGAATATGTCCTAAAGTAAATTTATTAGATTGTGATGGACAAGTATGTGATGGCGATGTTAAAAAATGTAGCAAGTGCAATCAAACAGCCTTTAGCTTAAAAAAAATAAAAATAATGCAGTCAAGGCTATATAGAAAATTTAAAGAAACAAAATATTTCAATAAAATAAGAAAATATAAGAAAAAAGAAGAAAATATTCTATATAAAGATATAGAATATAATGAAAGATATATAGAATTAAGAGAATATTATAAAAAAATTTTTGGGTTAGTAGATAAGTATCACTTTAATAGTTATCAAACAGAGGAAATTTATCAGAAGTTTATCAAATGCAAAGGAAAAGTTATAGATATAACTCATAATACTATTAAAGATAGAAGAATGAAAAAAGAATTCGGGGAAGAATTACAAATTTTGTATTTAGGAGACACTGATAAACATAAGGGATTAAGCGTATTGTTAGATGCGTTAGAACAAATTAAAGATGAAAAATGGAAGTTGAATATTTATGGGAATAGTAATGAAATCGTAAGAGAAAAGATAGAAGAAAAAGTTAAATATAATGGGAAATATGTGCATGAAGATTTGAAGGGAATATTTGAAAAGGCAGATGTGCTTATTATTCCTAGTATATGTTTAGAAACCTATGGATTTATTTTGTTAGAAGGGTTAAGTAATGGAATGCCTATAATTACAAGTAATTTAGTAGGAGCAAGGTTTAAAATAAAACATAAAGAAACAGGGTATGTAGTGAATCCAGAGGCAGAAGAATTAAAGAAGCAAATAGAAAAAATAATACTAAATACAACTGAAATTCAACAAATAAATAGGAATATATTGCAAGAAGATATGAGATTTGACTTAGGAAGTCATAGAGAAGAGGTTAGAAGGTATATTTATTGTGAATAAGTTTAATGGAATAAAACAAGAAAGAAATATAAATTTAGAACTTCTAAGAATTGTAGCAATGATAATGATTGTTGCCCTACATTATATATCAAAATCAGCAATAGGAAATAATGTGATAATAGGATCAAAAGAATATTTTTTTCTAGGTGGAATCAAGGCGTTAAGCACAATTGCAGTTAACTTATTTATAATAATAAATGGATATTTTATTATTGAATTTAAATTTAAGTTGAGAAAATTAATATATATATGGGCACAAGTTGTGTTTTATTCAGTAGGAATATATTTATTTATATGCTTTTTTGAAAAAGCACAAATGAGTTTAGTAAATTTAGCATATGGAATATTTCCTATAACAATGAATACATACTGGTTTGCATCAGTGTATACTGGTTTATATATAATATCACCAGTAATAAAAAAGGTAATTATTAGTTTAGAAAAAAGTGAATTTAAAAGAATAATGATAATAGGAACAATAATATTTACAATTATACCGATAATGCCATTAACTTATGGATTAGACTTATCAAGAGGATATGGAATAATACATTTTTGTTATCTAACTTTTGTAGGAGCATATTTAAGAGTAGTTTATAAAAGTAAGTCAAGAGATAAAAAAGGATATTTAGTCATGTATTTTCTGATTTCTGGTTTTGTAGTAATAATTATGTATATTTTTCAAAAATTCAATTTTGGTGATTATTACTTTAAGTTATATGAATATAATTCTATTAGTATGGTTTTAAGTTCAGTAGGTTTATTTTTATATTTTAAAGAAGTGAAATTAACAAATAAACATTTAAATAGAATTATACGTGAAAGTGCAAAATTAACATTTGGAGTATATTTGATACATGATAATTATTTAATAAGAAACTTTATATATTATAAAGTTTTAAAAACAGAGTATTATAGTCAAAGTAAGCATTTGATATTGATAACAATAATATCTATATTACTTATAGTTGTAATTTCAATGATAATAGATTTTTTTAGAAAAAAATTATTTGATGGAAATTTATTCGAAGTGACAATTGGTAAAATTAGCGATAAAGCAACTAAATTAGGTTTGAAAATTGAAAATATATTTATAGAGTGTTGAGATAGAAATTTATTTTATATCTCAACATTTTTTATGAAAAAATAGTTAAGAAAAATGAAAAAAGACCGAAAATATATTGAAACATTGTATTTAGAGGAGGAAAAATGAAAAAGAAATTAATAGTAGCAATTACAGTATTAATAATTAATGGAATTAGCACCAAAACAGTATGGGCAGATGATTATAAGACTAAATTAATAAATGAAAAAAAAAAATTAGAGTTAAAGATTAATGAATACATTCCTCAAGAAGTCAAAGATGACTATTATGGAATGGGGAGTCTAATTAAATTAGAGAAGAAAACAGAGGATGAATTTGAAATTGGAATTTCAAAAGGAAATAATGAATATGAATTTATTGGAAGTACAAATGAGTATAAAAAAGCAATAGAGTTAATAAAAAACAAAAAAGAAAATAAGGGTGAAATAGCAATAATAATAAATAAAGAAGGAAGTATTATTTATACTACGAATGGATTAGGACGTATTGTTAATTTATATAATGGAAATCCTGAATACGATATTAAGCATACTATAAAAATATATCTAAGTGAAAAGAGCAAAAATGAGATAACATACATAAATTCAGGATATGTTGATGATGTACCGATATTAGAATATGGAGTAGAGAGAGTAAAAATAAGGGTTAGTGGTGTTGAAGGATGGATAAATATTTATGATGGAAATTACACTAATATTATGATTGTGCCATCAAATCAAGTAATAAACCCTAGTTTCTATAAAAAAGATTCCAATGAAAATTTAATACATTATATTAGTACTGATGTAGGGACTGCGAATAAAGGGCATTCAATAATCTTAGGAAAAGCTCCACAATGGATGAAAGAAGGAGAAAAGTATTATAGTTATGACGGAAATTATTTTCATAAAAATATTGATGATGTAATAGATAATAAAAACATAATAAATATTGATGATGTTCATTATAATTATTTTTCTTACTTACCAGCGAGGACAAAAACAGCTTATACAGCAGAAGAAATTGATAGGTATTTTCTTGAAAATACATCAAGTAAAAGTGTTTTAAGAGGAAAAGGGAAAAATTTTATAGAGGCCCAAAATGAATATGGTGTAAATGCTGGACTTATGATAGGAATAGCAATGAATGAATCAGCAAGAGGTGAGTCAGATAAAGCAATTAATAAAAACAATATATTTGGTTTGAATGCAGTAGATTCTAATCCAGATCAGGCAGATAAGTTCAATTCTATACAAGAGTGTATAAATGATTTTGCGAAAAATTGGATGTCTAAAAGATATTTAAATCCAGAAAATTGGGTTTATAGTGGACCTAATGTGGGTAATAAGAGTGTGGGAATGAATGTAAGATACGCATCAGATCCTTACTGGGGAGAAAAAGCCACAAGATATTATTATGAATTAGATACAAAACTAGGAAAAAGAGATTTTTTAAACTACAAGTTAGGAATATATAGAAGTGAAAATGAAGTAAGAAATTCATCTAATGAAATATTATACAAAATATTAACGAATAAGAATAAATCGGCAGGTTTAGGTTATCCAGTAGCTATACTAGAAGAACAAAATGGGAAATACAAAATAAATCCAGATAATCAGAAAATAAGTGAAACAAAATATTATTGGGATAAGTATGGCTTTATAAATAAAAGTGGTGTAGAGATATTAAATGATGAGGGATGGTATCTTGAAGATGGAACATACTACTATAAAAATTATAAAGGAGAAAAAGTTACAGGATGGCGATTTATCAATAACTATTGGTACTATTTTAATGAAATTGGAGCAATGCAAACAGGCTGGCAATTTATTGATAAGGAATGGTATTATTTAACTCATTCAGGAGCAATGCAAAAGGGATGGTTATTAGATAATAACAAATGGTATCACTTAAATGAAAGTGGATTGATGTCTAAAGAGTGGGAAAAAATAGATAATAAATGGTATAGGTTTGATAATTCGGGTGTTATGCAATATGGATGGCTATGGGAGCATAATCAATGGTACTATTTAAAATCTAGTGGAGAAATGGCAATTGGATGGAATAAAAGTGATGGTAACTGGTATTATTTTAATAAATATGGAGAAATGAAAAAGCAATGGAATTTTATTGATAAATTATGGTACTATTTTGACTATAGTGGAACAATGAAAGCAGGATGGAATTTTATTGATGGATATTGGTATTATTTAGGTGTAGCAGGAGCTATGGAAACAGGATGGAGATATATAAATGGTGAATGGTATTATCTATATAGTTCAGGAATAATGGCAACTAATACTACTATAGATGGTTGGTACTTAGATTTTAGTGGAGTAGGAAGAAAGGTGTAAGAGATGAGAATATTAAAAGGGATATTATTAATAATTGGGATTATGATGATGCAACCAGGAATTGATAGTGAAGCAGCGTTAAGATCAAAGAAAATAGAGGAAATACAAAGCAAAGATGACACTATGATAGAAAGCTTAGATGAATTTTTATCTAAAAATGATAAGGTTGAAGAAAGTGACATAGTAAATATTAAAAATATTAAAAATTCTAAAATAGAAATAATAAATAAAAATTTAACGTGGAATGAAGAATTAGATTATACGAATAAGCCTAAGAAAATAGTAATGCACCATATAGAGGCATCAAGAACTAATTCAAACGTAACTGTTGAAGAGGTGCATCAATGGCATAAAAACAATGGATGGGCTGGAATAGGATATCATTTTTACATAAATAAAAATGGTAAAATATATATAGGAAGACCAGAGAATGCCATAGGAGCACATGCGTTAAATAACAATATTGATACAATTGGAATAGCTGTTGAGGGAAAGTATCAAACAGAATATATGCCTAGTGTACAAAAAGAAGCAGTTAAATTGTTAGGAAAATATTTAAGACAAAAATATGGTATTGAAACAATAAATAAACACCAAGATTTAGTAGCAACAAGTTGTCCAGGTAAAAATTATCCATTTACAGAGATAAAGGACTCAATTAAAGAAGAAGTATTAAAAGAAACTAAAATATATAAATGGGAACGTAAAAATGATAGATTATTTTTATTAGATACATGGAGAGGTATTTATGAAAATGGACAAGTTGTTTATAAAGGCAAAACATATAACGTAAGTTCAAGTAAAGGTATTTTAGATACGGGAATAATAGAAATTGATAATCAAAAATATTATATAAAAACAGACAGTACTTATGCAAAAGGTTGGATTAAGGCAAGTGGAAATTGGTATTACTTTGGAACTGATGGAGCTATGCAAACAGGATGGCAGTATATAAATAATAAATGGTACTATCTTAATGATAATGGAACAATGAAAACAGGTTGGATGTATCATACAGATAAATGGTATTACTTAGATGGGTCTGGAGAAATGAAGACGGGATGGGTAAATGATAATTACTGGTATTTCATGGATAATGATGGGAGCATGGTAACTAAAGGTAGATGGATTAATGGAAGCTGGTATGATTTTAATTCAAATGGAACTATGAAAACAGGATGGGAATGGATAGATAATGCATACTATTATTTAGGAAATGATGGAGCGATGAAAACTGGGTGGCAGTGGATAGAAGATGCATACTACTATTTAGGTAGTGATGGAGCGATGAGAACAAGATGGCAATGGGTGCAAGATGCATACTATTACTTAGGATACAGTGGAAAAATGACTACAGGATGGAATTATATAGATAATGAATGGTATTACTTAAATTATAGTGGAAAAATGGCAACTAATACTATAATAGATGGTTGGCAAATAGGATACAGTGGAATAGCTAAAAAAATAAGTTGAATCCAAGAAGGAATATGATTGCATATTCCTTCTTTTTTCAATAATATCAATAAAAATATTGCAAAAATGTAATAAAAAGGATATTATGTAAATGAATACTGATAAAGGGGGAACAGTAATGAGAAAATTAATAAAAATAATGGCAATGGGATTAGTGTATATATGTGCGATTACACTAATACCAAATGAACTAGCAACTGCAGCAGGGAATAGACAAAAGAAAAATAAAAATATAGAAAATGGATACGTATATGATTTGTCACAATATGAAGACAACTTTATAATGACATACGATTCACCAATGGAAGGATGGAGAACAGTTAAAAAATGGGGGAAAGAATTTTCAAAAGAAGAGGATAAATTTAATCAACAACAGATACATTCAAGGTATTTAGTAGAATCAGAAGATATTTTAGATTTAAAGGATTTTTCAATTACAAATGTAAATGATGAGAGAGAAGCTATAGAAAATGAGTTAAGAACAAGATATCCTCAATATGAATTATGGCCAAGTCTAGGAAATGTATATGAAAATGAAAAGACTTATGAAATTTATGGATATAACAAAGAAACAGGCGAAGAGGTATGTGGAGTATATAAAGATGGTATTTTATATGAAACGGGTTATTACAAGAGAGGGTATATAAGCAAAGATGATAAAATTATTTCATTAAAATATGATGATACAGGTTATTATACAAGGCTATGGTATTTAGAAGTTATTGATAGTAAGGGGAATGAACAACAAATAGATATATATGAATCAGAGTATTGGAATAGGAATAATATTCATTTGCTTGGAGATAAGATAGTTATTACTAATGAATATAATAATGAAATTTTTAGATATAAGGTTGAAAATAATAAAATAGTAAAATTAGATCAATTTAGTGATAATTATTTAACTGTAGATAAAAATGGAGATGTTTGGGGCGTGAGAGGTAAAGAGGTCTTCAAATATGAAAATGGAAAGAAAGTTGTCAAAAGAAAACTGGAAAAAGAATATGAAAGAGTTTTTATTTATGATGAAAATAGAATTGTTGTAGAAAATTTTAGCAAAAGATATATGAAAGTTTTGTATAGTGATATAGATAAAGGCGAATGGAAGTCTATAAATGGATATTATTATTATTTTGAAAATGGAGTAATGCAAACAGGATGGAAATTTATAGATGGATCGTATTATTATTTAAATCAAGATGGAGTAATGCAAACCGATTGGTTAAATTTAAATGGAAATTGGTATTACTTAGACCATAATGGAAGAATGGTAGAGGGATATAAGAAAATTAATGATGTTGAATATTTCTTTGATAAGTCATCAGGAAGAATGCAAAATAATGGATGGACATACGATGAAGAAGATAATGGATACAGATATTGTGCTGAAAATGGAGTATTGCAGACAGGTTGGCTATATTTGAATGGAAATTATTACTATTTAGATGGAATGAATGAAGGTTTAATGGCGACAGGATATTATGAGATTGATAAAATAGGATATTTTTTTGATAGAGAGTCAGGAATAATGCAAAGCGATGGTTGGATATATGATGAAATGAATATGGACTATAGGTACTGTAAAGAAAGTGGAGAAGTAGTTAAGGGGTGGTTAAATTCAAATGGGAAATATTACTACTTAGAACAACGTGATGGAGTAATGCAAAGAGGAGTATTACATTTAGATGAGAAGGAATACTACTTGAATGAAGATGGTGCTATGGTTACAGGCTGGAACTGGCTTGATAAAGAATGGATGAATGAATATGCATATTATTATTATGCACCAAGTGGAGAATTACAACGTGAATGGCAATGGATAGAGGATGCATATTATTATTTGAGCTATGATGGTAAAATGACAACAGAATGGCAAAATATAGATGGGGTATATTATTATTTAGGTGGCAATGGTGCTATGAGAACAGGATGGCAATGGATAAACAATGCCTACTACTATTTAGGTAGTGATGGAGCTATGAGAACAGGATGGCAGTGGATAGATGATGCATATTATTACTTAGCGCCTGGTGGAGAAATGTCAAAAGGCTGGAATTATATAGATAATAATTGGTATTATTTATATGATAATGGTAAAATGGCAACAAATACCGAAATAGATGGTTGGAAAATTGGACACAATGGTATAGCAGTAAAAATTGCATAGGAAATAAGTGATTTTAAGAAGGGGTACGTTAAGGCTCCTTCTTTTTTTACAATAAAGAACATTAAATAAGAAAATATTGCAAAAATTACATAAAAAGTATATTATGTAAAAGGATATAAAAAATAGGGGGAGAGAAAATGAAAAAATTAACAAGAATAGTAGCGGTTGTATTAGTGTATATATGTGCAATTACATTAATACCAAATGAACTAGCAACTGCAGCAGGGAACAGACAAAAGAAAAATAAAAATATAGAAAATGGATACGTATATTATTTGTCACAATATGAAGATAACTTTATAATGACATATGATTCACCAATGGAAGAATGGAGAACGGTTAAAAAGTGGGGAAAAGAATTTTCAAAAGAAAAAAATAATTTTCATCAAATACAATTGCATTCAAGATATTTAATAGAAGAAGGAAATATTATGGACTTAAAGGATTTTTCAATTAGTAATGTAGATGATGAAATAGATAAAGTAGAAACTAAATTAAATGAGATGTATCCAGGATATGATGATATATGGGTATATATTAGTGAAATAAATGATGGGAAAAGAAGTTTTGGATTTCATGCTAATAATTATGAAACAGGAGAAGAAAAGAGAGGAGCTTACAAAGATGGTATAATATATGAAAATGATATGGGATATGATTTTATAAGTATAGGTGATAAATTTATTTCAACAAAAGTAGAAGAAACAGAAGAAACAGAACTATGGTATTTAGAAGTTATTGATAGCGATGGGGTTAAGCAAAGAGTAGATATATTTGAAACAGAATTTTATGGAAATGATGTAACAATTGATTTATTAGGAAATAAGATAGTCATCCAAAATTCCTATAATACTGAAATTTTTAGATATAAATTTGAAAATAATAAAATAGTAAAATTAGATCAATTTAGTGGTACTTATTTAACGGTAGATAAAAATGGAGAGGTTTGGGGTGTAAAAGATAAAGAGGTATTCAAATATGAAAATGGAAGTAAGGTTATTAAGAAAAAATTAGAAAAAGAATATGAAAGAGTTTTTGTTTATGATGAAAATAGAATAGTAGTAGAAAATGCTAGTAAAAGATATATGAAGGTTCTATATGAAGATATAGATAAAGGGGAATGGAAATCTATAAATGGATATTATTATTACTATGAAAATGGTGTGATGCAAACAGGATGGAAATTTATAGACGGATCATATTATTATTTAAATCAAGATGGAACGATGCAAACAGGGTGGTTAAATTTAAATGGCAGTTGGTATTACCTAGATCATAATGGGAGAATGGCAGAGGGATATAAGGAAGTTAATGGTGTCAGATATTTCTTTGATAGATCATCAGGCAGAATGCAAAATAATGGGTGGACATATGATGATAAGCAAGCCAGATATAGATATTGTACTGAAAGTGGAGAATTGCAAGTAGGTTGGCTATATTTGAATGGATATTATTATTATTTAGATAAAGAATATGAAGGGATAATGGCTACAGGGTATACTGATGTTGGTGAAATAGGGTATTTTTTTGATAGAGAATCAGGAGTAATGCAAAGTAATGGTTGGAAATATGATGAGTGGTACGAAGAATATAGATACTGCAAGGAAAATGGAGAAGTTGTTAAAGGTTGGTTAAATTTAAGTGGGGAATATTATTATTTAAATGAATATGATGGGGCTATGGAAACAGGAAAATTATACTTAGATCATAAGGAATATTTTTTAAATGAAAATGGTATTATGGTTACAGGGTGGAATTGGAATGAGGTAGATTATTGGGAAGCAGGATATTATTATTATGCACCAAATGGGGAATTACAAAAAGAATGGCAATGGATAGAAGAGGCATACTATTATTTAGGGGTTGATGGTAAAATGTCTACAGAGTGGGAAAATATAAATGGTGAATATTATTATTTAGGTAGCAATGGAGCCATGAGAACAGGATGGCAGTGGATAAATAATGCATACTATTATTTAGGACAGAGTGGAGCTATGAGGACAGAATGGCAATGGATAGATAATGCATACTACTATTTAGGTAGTGATGGTGCTATGAGAACAGGATGGCAGTGGATAGATGATGCATATTATTACTTAGCACCAGGTGGAGAAATGTCAAAAGGATGGAATTATATAGATAATAATTGGTATTATTTATATGATAATGGTAAAATGGCAACAAATACTCAAATAGATGGTTGGGAAATTGGACATAATGGTATAGCAATAAAAGTTGCATAAAAAAGAAGAAAGGAATGATGTTTCATTCCTTTCTTTAATATTAAATAGTGAAAAGGATAGAAAAATGAGAGAAGGCATAAAGGGTAAGAACAAACAAGATAAAGCTATTTTTGCAAAGATATATATTTTGATAAGCCTTATAATTCCATATGGAGTATTGGGGTATGCAAGCAGTAATATGCTATTAGTTTTAATAGGATTTATAGGGTTAATATTAACAAAGAATCTGAAATTTGATAAAAAAACTATAATTATGATGGGTGGCTTTAGTGTGTATGTAATTATACATACAATGATGATAAGTAGAACTTTAAATAGCATTGTTGGAAGTGTAATGTACTTATTAATTCCAGTAAGTTATTTAATATTTTCAACAACAATAAATAAGAAAAATTATAAAGAGATAATGAAAGTTTGTTTAAGTGGGATAACAGGTGTAGCGATAATTGCGATTATATATCAAGGAATTATAGGGGATATTAGAATTGATGGAAATTTAGGTTACGCAAATTCGTATGCATTGATTTTGTTAATAGGAATATATATTAATAAGGAGCTTAGCCTAAAATATAGATCATACATAGATATAATATTATATGTGGGGATTTTATTTACAGGGTCTAGGACAACATTAATATTGCTAATAATTTATGGATTTATAAATTTCATAAGGGATAAAGAACTTTATAAAATTCAAGCTTTTGTACAAGGTTTAATAATATACGTATTATTAGAAAAATACTTGGCAATAGCAATACTTATATTTCCTTTAATTGTGTATAGTATTTCTATAGATGTAGATAAAAAGAATGAAAAAAAAATATTAGTAATAAGTTTACTTGTTGTAGGAATCCTAAGTTCTATAGGGAACATAAATACGATAGAACGGGTGAAAAATATTTCTATAAACAATGGATCTTTTAAGGAGAGAATAATAAGCTTTGAAGATAGTATAAGTGCAATAAAAAATAAGCCATTAGGATATGGGATTAATAATTATATATATGAAAATGGAGAATTTAAAACAGCTAATTATAATATAAGATATATACATAATTCAATTTTACACACAATATTTGAAATAGGTATCTTAGGTGGAGTATTGCTAATAGGGATGTTTATATACTTAGGAGTAAAAATTTATAAGAAGGATAAGTTTAAAGATAGATTTATTATTTTTATTATGAGTATAATACATTCACTAATGGATTTTGATTTTGCTTACGGAACAATATTGATATTATTAGTATTAATAGCTACACCAACAATTGAGGACAATAAGGAGAAAAAAGTAAAAATAGCAATGACTATCCCAATTGTTATCGTGATAATATTATTAGGAAATGAATTGATTTTAGTTTTGGGAAAACAAGAAATAATGAATAAAGAATATAGTAAAGGGATAGGAATAATAAAAAGAGCGATAATAAAAGACTTTAGATATGATTATATTTTAGGAGATGCATATTATTTAAAATACTTAGAAAGTGCAAATGAAAAAGATATAAAATTAGCTTTAAAGTCAATTGAAGAAGCAAGAGATAAATATGAAAACAATTTGATAAAACACAAGGAAGCACAAATACAAAAAGAATTATCATATGAAAAGTATGTGAAAATAATGGAAGAGATATTTGAAAGTTACAAATATTATCCATACTATTATAAAGACTTTTATGAAGTAGCAAAAGAAAATGGAGATGAATTATTAATAAAAGCAATAGAAAACAAACATGCCTTAATGAAAGGAAAAATTAATATAAAGGCAAAAGGATTACCAAAACAAATAATAGATAACTATCAATAAATAAAAATAATTAAATCCAAGGATGGATATTCTAGTTACTGAATATCCATCCTTGGATATTTTTTGATGATTATTACAGAAAATATTAAAGAATGTAGTAGAAAAGACGAGAATAATAGGGAATAAAGCAACAGGGAGGAAGTAGATGAAGAAATTTAGTAAAGGGATAATGATAATGCTTATTTATATAATGGTATTTTCATTATTACCAAAAGTAACAATTACAGCACAAGCAAAAGAAAAACAGAGTAGGAAAATAGAATATGGGTATATATGGGAATCGAGTCAGTATGAGGATAATTTTATATTGAGATATTGGGGAAGAGGTTCTAGTTATGTAATTAATAATGGCGATGGTTTAAGTAATCAGGGTGGAGAACTGAGTGGATATTTTAATAATAAGCATAAAAGATACAAAACAGATCATGTAAGTATATATGATTTAGCAAAGCATGAAAGAACACTTTTATATGACAAGCTACAGGCACTAGAAGATAAAATAAAAGAAGAACAGCATTTAGGAAAAGAAGACAGAGTAGATGTATATTTATTAAATGTAACAGATACAGGAGAATTGATATTTGAGTATAGTATCGAGAAAAAATCTGATTTAGATACTCAAGAAGGAATAATATATAAAAATAAAATGATAGAAACAGAACCTGACTTAAGAGATGTAACAGTTATAGATGAGGTAGTTTTTTATTATGAAAATGAAAAAATAAATTACATTGATTTAAAAAGTGGTAAAAAAAATGAATATAAACTAAAAATGGGAGATCATAGTATTAGTGAATTTTCAACAATAAAGGACTATATAGTGATTGAAAGTAGGAATGATAAAGAAAATCAGATTAAAACATTAAAGTTTAATAATGGGAATATAATGGAAGTTGAAACTGTTAAAAGCAGAAATAGCTTAGAATTTGATAAAGATGCTTATATTTGGGAAAAAGAAGGAAATAAATTATATAGATATGAAAGTGGAGGAAAAAAACTTAAAAGAGTTTTAGATGATGAATATTTATCATTTTTTGTATATGATGAAAATAGAATAGCATTAGGGGATTATTATAAAGTAAAATCAAAGTTTATATATCCAGATTTTCATTCAGAGGGATGGGAAAATTTAAATGGAGTTTGGTATTATTATGAAAATGGAATTATACAAACGGGATGGAAATATATAAATGGTAAATATTTCTATTTAAATAATAATGGACAAATGCAAACTGGATGGTTAAATTTAAATGGAAGATGGTATTATTTAAATAATAGTGGAGAAATGCAGACAGGTTGGTTGAATTTAAATGGAAAATGGTACTACTTAAATAATAGTGGAGAAATGCAAACTGGCTGGTTAAATTTAAATGGAAAATGGTACTACTTAAATAATGGAGGAGAAATGCAGACAAGCTGGTTAAATTTAAATGGAAGATGGTACTATTTAAATAATAGTGGAGAAATGCAAACTGGCTGGTTAAATTTAAATGGAAAATGGTACTATTTGAATGATGGTGGATTGATGCAAACAGGTTGGTTAAATTTAAATGGGAAATGGTATTACTTAAATAATGGAGGAGAAATGCAGAAGGGCTGGCAATGGATAGATGATGCATATTATTATTTAGGGGCTAGTGGAGAAATGGCAAAAGGATGGAATTATATAGATAATAATTGGTATTATTTATATAACAGTGGAAAAATGGCAACTAATGTAGAAATAGATGGTTGGAAAATTGGATATAGTGGTATAGCTGTAAAAATTGCATAAAAAGAAAGTATAGATGAGGAGTTATAGTTTATTAAATAAATTATGACTCTTTTTTTAGCTAAAATTCAAAAGTAAAACAATGATATAGAAAATAATTCATTAAGAATTGTTGAAAAAGAGAGGGGAATAGCAGAAGCGTATTTGAGAGAAAAATATAAAAAATAAGTTGTATAGAATATAAATGATATGGTATAATTTTACTGTTCAAAATATGAACAAAAAAATAACGAGGTGTTAATAAATGGTTAAGTTGTTATTTGTAATTAATCAAAAAGGAGATTTAACTCAAAGAGATATAGCGATACAAATGAATATATCTTTGGGAAAAGTTAATGATTTGATTAAGATGGGTGTACAAGATAAATATTTAGTTAAATTAGAAAAAGGATATGAAATAACAGAAGAAGGGTTTGAGTTTTTAAGAAACGAGATGGAAAAACTAAGATTAGAGAAAATAAAATTAAATAATGATGAAGAAAAATATATGGTAGATACGGCCGTTATATTAGCAGCAGGGGAAAATAAAGAATTTGATGTACCAGTAACAAACTTAAAGATTGAAGGTAAATCGATATTAAAGAGAAATATTGACTTACTTAAAGAGGAAGGTATTAAAAAGTTTTATATCATTATCGGATTTAAAGGTGATGAAATAATAGATGAATTTAAAGATGAGTCTGGAGTAACGTTTATAAAAAATGAGAAATTTAAGTGGACAGGTAATATGGAGTCATTAAGTTTAATAAAAGATTATATAAATGAAGATTTTTTGTTGATTGAAGGAGACATACTAATTGAATCAGTAGCATTTAGAGAAATGTTAGTTTCAAATTATAGAGATTGCATTTTAATAACTAATGAGAGTGGATCAGGGGATGAGGGATTTGTTCAGATAAAAGATAATTGCCTTTTCAAACTTGGAAAGGATATTCATCAATTTAATAAAGTTGACGGAGAAATGATTGGAATAAGTAAGGTGTCTAACAAACTTTTCAAGATGATGATAAGTGAATATAGAGAAAATATAAATCCATATTTAAATTATGAATATATGCTTTTAGATGTTTCAAGAAATTATATTGTTAATTGTATAAAAATTGATGATTTAGCTTGGGGGGAAGTGGATAATAGAGAGCAGTATGAGAAGTTAAAAAATTATATTTATCCTAAAATAAGAAGAAAAGAAATTAAGTTTAAAAAAGATTATATAGGTAATTTATTACGTGAATGCTTAGATTTAGATGAATGTATAGTTAGTGATGTAGTACGAATTGGTGGAATGACAAATAAGAATTATAAGGTAAGCTTTAATGATGAAGTTGTAATTTTAAGAATGCCAGGTATAGGTACAGAAAAAATGATAAACAGAAAAAGTGAAATAAGAAATTGTAACCTTATAAAAGATAAAGAGATTGATGCAAAAATTTTATATATAAATGAAGAGACAGGAATTAAAATCGCAAAATGTATAGAGGGAGCTGAAACATTAACTGGAAGAAGTGCAAAAAAGGAAGAAAATATAAAGCTTGTAACGAGTATTCTTAAAAAGTTACACACTTCTAAAGTAGAAATGGAAAATGAATTCAATCCATTTAATGAAATAAAGAAATATGAAGGCATAATATCAGAGATTGAGGGTAGATATTATGAGGGATATGAGAATATAAGAAAAGATGTATTAAAGATAGCAGAGTATATGAGAAAAAATGGACTTAATAAAGTGCCAAGTCATAATGATACTCTTCCAGATAACTTTATAAAAGATAAAAAAGGGAAGATGTATTTAATAGATTGGGAATATAGCGGATTAAATGATAATATGTGGGATGTTGCAGCACATTCTCTAGAAGCTGAAT
Organism: Clostridium sp.; assembly: GCF_051650885.1. Lineage (GTDB taxonomy): Bacteria > Bacillota > Clostridia > Clostridiales > Clostridiaceae > Clostridium. The sequence continues at coordinate 14,368 of NZ_JBOFRG010000336.1, read as the reverse complement.
TTAGTGAGAAGGATGATGAATTATTGCTTAACTATTATCTAAATTCAAAAGTAGATGATTTTTCAAGAAATAGATTTTTAATGAATAAGATTCTTCAAGATATATTATGGTCTTTATGGACAATAATAAAAGAGCATGAAGGAGAAAACTTTGGAACATATGGAATAGATAGATACAAAAGAGGATTAGCTAATTTAGAAAAATTAAAAAATATAATATAAATGGGGTATTAAAAATGGAAGCTAATTTATCAAAAAAGAAATTACTAGGAACAAACAAAGGGGTTATAAATGGAATATCATCTGCAGTCTTATGGGGAGCAGACACAGTATTAGTAGGATTGTTAATTGCACAAATAGAAGGACTAAGGTTTGAAAATATAATTATGATAGCACCGTTTATAAGTGCATTTTTGCATGATTTATTATCAAGTATTTGGATGATAGGATATCTAGGGATAAGAAAGCAATTAGGGAATATTAAAAAATGTTTCAAAACTAAAAGTTTAAAATATGTAATTATAGGAGGTGCTTTAGGAGGGCCTATTGGAATGGCAGGATATTTATTATCTATAAAATATTTAGGGCCATCATATACAGCAATACTATCATCACTTTATCCAGCAGTTGGAGCTATAATGGCAAAAATTATTTTGAAAGATAAGATGAATAAATCAGGCTGGATAGGATTAATTTTAAGTATATCAGGAATAGTTCTTTTAGGAGCAACAGAATTAACGGGAATAGAAAGCGGAATAGGAATAGTATTTGTATTACTATGTGTCTTTGGATGGGGAAGTGAAGCTGTGGTATGTGCAATTGGAATGAAAGATGATGAGATAACATCAGAATTAGCATTATTCTTTAGACAATGCACCTCAGCAATAATATATGGATTTTTAATAGTTCCGTTATTTAAAGGAATAGGAGCAAGTTTTGCGGTTGCAGGAAGTAACATAATGATTTTAGTCGCGATAACATCTATATTTGGAACAGCATCATATCTTTGTTATTATGGAGCAATAAGTCAAATTGGACCAACAAAAGCAATGGGACTTAATATAACATATGTGGCTTGGGCAATTCTTTTAGAAACTATATTTATAGGCAGTGCATTATCTATAAAAACAATATTAATAGGAAGTATAGTAATGTTAGGTTCATTTCTTATAGCAAGAGAGTAAAAATGTGTAGAATTAAATTGAAAAAAAGTGGAAAATGTGGTACGTTAAATATGTTCTAAAAATGAACAAAAAGTTAACGAATAAATAAAGGAAGAGTGAGAAAATGAGAGCAATTATATTAGCAGCAGGTATGGGGACAAGGCTTAGACCATTAACTGATAACAAACCAAAAGGATTAGTAGAAGTTATGGGTATGCCTATGGTTGAAAGAGAAATAATCTATTTAAAAGAAAGTGGAATTGACGAGATAATAATAGTAACAGGATATTTAAAAGAGCAATTTGAATATTTGGTAGAGAGGTATAATGTTAAGCTTATTCACAATGAAAAGTATGATATATATAACAATATATATACAATGTATTTGGTAAGAGAATATTTAAGTGATGCATATGTGCTAGAATCAGATATTTATATGGCAAAAAATATATTAGATAAGAATATAGAAAAATCAATGTATTGTGGAGTTGTTGAAAAAAACTTTGAAAATGAATGGATGCTAAGATTTGATGAAAATAAGAAAGTGAAAGAGATAATCATAGGTTCATCTACTGAAGATATTATTTTAAGAGGAGTATCATATTGGAGTAAAAAAGATGGTGAATTATTAAGCAAAAAGATAGATGAAGTTATTCAATATGGTGATTTTCAAGAATTGTATTGGGATAATATAGTAAAAGAAAACTTAGAATTTTTAGATTTACATGTAAAATTGTTAAATGATGGAGATATATTTGAAATTGATAGTATAAATGATTTAGAAAAGGTAAATAGCCTATTAATGGTTTAAGAATAGGTAAGAATATGAAAAAGATAATAATGATAATAGGTATTTGTATAGGTCTTATGGGAATATCTATATATACTTCAAAACCAGAAAAAAAAGAAATAAGTGTCTATACAGCTCAAGATACAAGTGAAATGCAAGAAACACTAAAGGATTTTGAAAAAAAATATCCAGATATAAAGTTAAATATCGTAAGAGGATCTACAGGAAATATAACATCTAAACTACTATTAGAAAAAGGAAATCCACAATGTGATGTAATATGGAATGTACCTGCAAGTAGTTTAATTGATTTAGATAAAGAAGGGGTTTTAGAATCCTATAAACCAAAAGAATTACATCGAATTGATAGAAGATTTTATGATACAAAATCAGAAATGCCTAAATGGGTAGGAACAAGCCTTTGGACAGGGGTTATAACTGTAAATACAGAGGAACTTGAAAAGAAAAATTTACCTATGCCAACAGGATATGAGGATATAACAAAAGATATCTATAAAAAAGAAATTGTTATGCCAGATCCAATAGCATCTGGAACAGGATATCTAATGGTAAATTCGTGGATTCAAAATTGGAATAAGCCATGGGAGTTTATTGATAGCTTAGATAAAAATATTAAATATTATACACCATCAGGAAGTGCACCAACTAAAAGTACAGCTATAGGTGAACAAGCTATAGCATTAAGTTTTGATAAAACTAGTTTAAAAATGGAGAAAGATGTAGAACAATTGAAGACTATTTATCCAAAAGAAGGAGTACCTTGGGAAGTTGAAGCTATAGCACTAGTGAAAAAAAGTAATATGAAAGAAGAGGCAAAAATCTTTTATGAGTGGGCAATGTCAGAAGAAGTTATGAATATATACTTAAAGACAAGAACAATAACAACTGATGGTAATGTTTCGCCAGAGGTGCCAAAAGATTATAAAAATATGCTAAGTGAAAATAATTTATATTGGGCAGCAGAAGAAAAAAAGAATATTTGCGATGAATGGACTAAAAGATATAGTGAGAGGGATTAATTATGGGATATATAAGGATTGAGGGAATTGAAAAATATTTTGGAAAGAATAAAGTTCTTAATAAAATAAATTTAGAAATTAAAAAAGGTGAATTCGTATCACTTTTAGGTCCAAGTGGATGCGGAAAAACGACTCTGTTAAGAATTGTAAGCGGACTTGAAAAAGAAAATATAGGGAAAATTTTTGTTGATGGAAAGAATATTTCAGGTCTTTCACCTTCAAAAAGAAATATAGGAATTGTTTTTCAAAACTATGTTCTATTTCCGAACATGACTGTATTTGAAAACATTGCATATGGACTAGTTAATAGAAAAATTCCTAAAAATGAAATTGAAGAAAAGGTAAAAGAAATTTTAATAAAGGTTGATTTATTGCATATTAAAGATAAATATCCTAAACAACTATCAGGGGGACAACAACAAAGAGTTGCATTAGCTAGAGCTGTTATTTTGGAGCCGAATATTCTACTTTTAGATGAGCCTTTAAGTGCATTAGATGCAAAGGTCCGAGAAAGTTTAAGACGTGAAATTAAAAAGCTTCAAAAAGAACTTGGTGTTACAACTATTATGGTTACACATGATCAAGAAGAAGCTTTAACAATGTCAGATAAAATTGTAGTAATGAACAATGCAAATATAATGCAGGTTGGATGTCCTGAAGAAATTTATAAAAATCCATCAAATGAATTTGTAGCAGATTTTATTGGGAAAATTAATGTGATAGATGAAGGGGTAGAAAAAAGAACATTTAGACCTGAGGATGTATTTATTTCTAATAAAGAAAAAGAAGATTATAAAAAATGTGTAATTAAAGAAATGGAATATAGAGGACCATTTTATAGGTTGATTGTAGAAACAGATGCGAAGGCAGAGATAGCTGTAGATGTACTGTCTTCTGCTAAAGAAGAAATGGATTTGAAAAATAATAGTGAAATCTTCTGTAAGATTGGTTAGGAGATTTTATGTTAGAAAGAATAGATAAATCAAAAGAAAGTAGAAGAGTTTTAATTTATAGTTTAATAATATTTTTTGTAGTAGTGTTAGTATTTCCTATAGTAACTATGTTTTCAAAAGCTTTTTATTTAGATGGAAAGTTTGTTGGAATAAATAATTTTATTGAATATTTTAAAACTCCAGCCCTTAGTCAATCCATAAGCAATAGTATTTGGGTATCTACAGTTGTAGCAATTATTTGTGTAGTTGTAGCATTTGTATTTGCATATGGAATAGAAAGAAGCAATATAAAGTTTAAAAATTGGGTTCATTTTATAGCAATGATGCCATTATTAATTCCAACAATGACACATGCAATAGCGTTAATATATTTGCTTGGAGAAAATGGACTATTAACAACAGGATTTTTTGGAAATATTCCATGGATGGCATTTAGTTTTCCCTTATATGGGAAATGGGGGATTGTTATAGCAGAATGTCTTTATGTATTCCCGGCTATATATATGATGTTTGCAATAGCATTTAAAATGTGTGATTTTAGATTATATGAAGCCGCTGAAATGTTTGGAACAAGTAAATTTAGAGTATTTAAAACAATAACATTACCAAGTGTTAAGTACACTATAATAAGTGGATTCTTTTCAGCATTTACAATGGTATTTTCAGATTTTGGAATACCAAAGGTGCTAGGTGGAAATTATAATTTATTATCAACAGATATATATAAGCAAGTTATAGGACAATCTAATATAACAATAGGTGCAACTGTAGGTATATTACTTGTATTACCATCAGTAATATCATTTATAGTTGATAGAAAGTATAGTAAAGATGTAAATTCTATGGATTCAAATGCAAAAGAATTTAGGGTAGATGAAGATAGAAAAAGAGATGTACTTTGTGGAAGTATAATATATTTAATTACTGGATTTATTATTTTAATATTTTTAGCAATTGGACTTGCAGCTTTTACAGAGCAATGGCCATATAAACTTAACTTTACATTTAAATGGTTTACCATGAATTCAGTAGGAATATCTCCAATTACAATGTTTTTAAATACTGTATTTGTATCAGGAATTTCAGCAGTACTTGGAACAATTTTAGTTATACTTGCAGCATATGTAACACAAAGAGGTGTGGGCTTTGAAAAGCTAAGAAAATTTATAGATTGGTTTTCAATGCTACCACTTGCGGTGCCAGGACTTGTAATAGGATTATCATATCTTTTATTTTTTAATGATGCTAGCAATCCATTAAAATTTATATATGGAACGTTTATAATAATGATATTTGCAAATATCATTCATTTCTTTAGTATGCCATATATAACAATAAAAAGTAGCATGAAAAAAATTGATAGTGAATATGAAAATGTAGCAGAAACTATGGGAATACCTTGGTACAATGTTTTTGATAATGTAATATTAGAGCTTATAAAACCAGCAATAATTGAAAGTTTTATATATTATTTTGTAAACTCAATGATGACAATATCAGCTTTAGTATTTTTATATACAACAAAAACAAAAATATGGGCAGTAGAAATGGTATCAGCATATGATGAAGGTCTAATAGCACAAACAGCTGCCATAGCTATAATGATATTTATAACAAATCTTATAGTTAAATATACTGTTATTTTCTATAGTAATAAAGTAAAAAGGGACAAAGATATGAGAAAAATTGAATTAAATAAAGTTCTTCAGGTAATAAATGAAAAAGAAGACTTATCACAAAGAAAAATATCAAAGCTAGCAGAAATATCTTTAGGAAAAACAAACTCTATAATAAAAGAATGTATAGAAAGAAAGTTAGTAACTAAGAAAGAAAAGGGACGTTCTTATAAATATGAAATAACAGATAAAGGGTTTGAGCTATTAAGAGAAAGCCTTGGAGTTATAAAGGAAGAAAAAATAAGAATAACAAAACTTTCTAATGAAAAAACTAAAAAAGCAGTAATATTAGCAGCAGGGAATAAAAAGGATTTTGATATTCCAGTAGCAGCACTAAAGGTTGGAGAAAAAACAATTATAGAGCAGTCAATAGAAAATTTATTGAGTTGTGGAATTGAAGAAATTAGTGTGGTAGTTGGATATGGAAAAGATAGCATCATTAATTTAGTACAAAAATATAGGGGAATAGAGATAATAGAAAGTAGAACTTATGAAGGTACAGGAAGTATGGACTCATTAGCACTTCTAAATACAAAGATAGAAGAAGACTTTATTTTAGTAGAAGGAGATTTAGTCTATGATAAAGCATTGATAGAAAAAATTCAAAAAATTCAAACAAGAGATTGTATAATAACAACAGAGTTAACGGATTCAGGAGATGAAGGATATGTTCAAATAAAAGATGGATATTTATTTAAAATGGGAAAAGATATTCATCAATTTAATCGAGTAGATGGCGAATTTATAGGAGTAAGTAAGGTATCAACAAAATTATTTGAATTAATAATAAGAGAATATAAGGAAAACATGAATCCATTATTAAATTATGAGTATATATTATTAGATGTTGCAAGAGACTTTAAAGTTCCAGTATGTAAAATAGAAGGAATAGAGTGGGGAGAAGTAGATAATAAACAACAATATGATATTTTGGTAACAAAAAAATTAAATAAGAAAAAATAATGATAAAAGTATCGGTGAAAAATGAAGACCTTAAAAAAGAGGAAGGTTTAATTAGAATCGATACTTTTTTGAAATATAATTGATAAATAGATAAAAAAAGATAGAAAAAGTTGAAAAAGAATAGGATTACATAGAAATAAAATGGAAAATTAATAAAAAAATGTAAACAAATTTAAGAAAATATTAATATTATATTAATTTTATGTTAATATATATAAGGTAAATGAATGACGAGGGTGGGTTTTAGAGAATGAATGAAGAAAATATAAATATTAGTGAGATTTTTGATGTCTTAAAAAAGCAGTATAAGATTATTTTAATATCTGTTGCTATCTGTGTAGGACTAGCAGGGATATTTAGCTTTTTTATAATTAAGCCAAAGTATGAAGCTAAGGTTAAGCTTTTTATTGGTAAAGAAGAAAGTAAAGATAATACAGGATATAACAGTAGTGAAATTCAAATGTATCAAAAATTGTTAACTACATATGCTGAAATTATTAAGACAGAAGATTTAATAAGTAAAGCAGCTAAAAAAAGTAACATAGATTTAACAGAAAAGATGGATGCTAAAGGTATCTTAGCTAATCTCCTTGTTACACCAAGAAATGATACTCAAATTTTAGAAATTTCTTATAAGGATACTGATAAAGCGAGAGCTGTTAGTGTTGTAAAAGCAGTAACAAAAGAATTTATAAATACATCAAAGGATTTAATAAAGAATGGAAATGTAAAAATTATAGAAGAAGCTAAATTCCCAGAAAAGCCTGTAAGTCCAAACAAGAAAATGAACATGCTTATAGCATTAGTTTTAGGAGTTATGGTTGGAGTTGGAATAGTTCTTTTAAGAGAATTCTTAGATAATACATTTAAAAGCAAAGAAGACTTAGAAAAAGTTTTAGATATACCTGTACTTGGGGCTATACCTGAATATGATATGGATGAAATAAAAAACCATTATCATGAGAGTAAGCCTACGGTTACAAGAACAGAAAGAAAAAAAATAAAAGAGAAAACTGTATAAGGGGGAAGAGAATATGTTTATAGTAGATAAAAGTCCAAAGTCTATACCAGCGGAAAGCTATAGAACTTTAAGAACAAATATTAAATATTCATCCTTTGATGAAGATGTAAAAAGAATTTTAGTTACAAGCTCAGAGCCAGGAGAAGGAAAAAGTACAACATCAGGAAATATAGCTCTTTCCTTTGCACAGGAAGAAAAGAAAGTTGTAATTGTAGACTGTGATTTAAGAAAACCAACAGTTCATAAGAAATTTGGAGTTTCAAATATGAAAGGTTTAAGTGAGGCAATTATAAATAAAACAGTTAAAAGAGAAGATTTAGCCAAATACACGAAAAGTTATAACAACAACTTAGATATTATAACAGCAGGAAAAATACCACCAAATCCATCAGAAATGCTAAGTTCAAGAGCAATGACAGATCTTTTAGAGCTTTTAGATAAAGAATATGATTATGTGATTTTAGATAGTCCACCGCTACATGCAGTAACAGATGCACAGATACTTTCAACAAAGGTAAGTGGTGTGGTACTTGTAGTAAGAGCTGGAAAAACAAAAAAAGAAAGTGTAATAGCAGCAAAAGTTACATTAGAGAAGGTAAATGCAAAGATAATAGGAACTGTTTTAAATGGGCTAGAGCAAAGTAAAGATAAATATTATTACTATTATGGATAAAGGGAGAATATAGATGATAGATATACATTCACATATACTTCCTAAAATAGATGATGGCTCGAAAAGTATAGAAGAAACATTTGAAATGCTAAATATTGCAATAAATAAAGAAACAACAGATATTGTAGCAACACCACATTATTGTATAGGCTATGGCGAAGAAAAGTTTAATAATGTAAGAAGCATGGCTAGGGAGCTACAAAAGCTAGTAAAAGAAAAAGATCTAGATATAAACATTCATTATGGACAAGAAGTTTACTATAGTACAAGACTTTTAGAAGACTTAGAAGAAGAAAATATAGGAACTATAAACGATGGAAGATATATGTTAATAGAGCTTAACATGAAAGAACTTACAGATGAAGAAGAAATCTATGAAACCATTTATGAGCTTAAGATAAAGGGAATAATTCCTGTAATTGCACATCCAGAAAGATATAAATACCTTCAAGAAAGCAAAAGAAAAATAAATAGATTTATAGAAGAAGGATGTCTTTTTCAATTAAATGCTGGAAGTATAGAAGGAAGACATGGAACAGAAGCAAAAAAATGTGCTGAAGTACTATTAAAAAACAAAGTATACAGTTTTATAGGATCAGATACACATGATGTAAAAAATAGAAAACCAGGAATAAAAAAAGCAATAGATATAGCAAAAGAAATAGATGAAGAGATAGAAGATGTATTTGAAGAGAATGGAACAAAGCTTTTAGAAAATAAAAAGGTAGAGTTTCATGGAAGTCTTATAGAGCATAAGAGAAGAAAGAAAAAGAAGGGGATTTTTTCTTTTTTTAAGAGATAGAGAGGATTTAATGGTACTAGGGGGAATTTAATGTGGAAGAATTTAATATTGAGATAGAAAATGAAGTGGTTAATACTAAAAGAGAAAAAAAAATAGATTTTATAAACATAACAATATATGACAGAATAAAAAGAATATTAGATTTGATATTCTGTTTAATATTATTAGTAGTTGCATTACCAATATTAGGAGGCGCTTGTATTTTAGTATATTTACAGGATTTTAAAAATCCAATATATGTCCAAAAAAGAGTGGGGTTAAATAATCAAGAATTTAAAATGTACAAAGTTAGGTCAATGGTTATAGATGCTGAAAAAAATGGAGCACAGTGGGCAAAAGCAAATGATACTAGAGTAACATGGGTAGGGAAAATAATTAGAAAAACAAGAATCGATGAATTACCACAATTAGTAAATGTAATAAAAGGGGAAATGAGTCTAATAGGACCAAGACCTGAAAGAGAGGTGTTTTATCAAGAGTTTGAAAAAACGATTCCACAATTTAGAGATAGGTTAAAGATAAAGCCGGGGATAACAGGATATGCACAAGTAAATGGTGGATATGATGTTACACCAAAAGAAAAGCTAGATATGGATTTATACTACGTAGAAAATAGAAGTGTAAAGACAGATGTTGCCATAGTTGCAAAAACCATATATACAGTAATTTCAGGGGATGGGGCAAGATAAATGAAAAGAGAATTTATAAGAGGTAAAATTTCAGTTATTACACCAAGTTATAACGCTGAAAGATTTATAGAAGAAACAATAAAATCTGTTTTAAATCAAGATTATGAAAATTTAGAAATGATAATTGTAGATGATTGTTCAACAGATTCAACTGAAAAAGTTGTCAGGAGATTTAGTGAGCAAGATAAAAGAGTAAAATTCATTAAATTAGAAAAAAATTCAGGTGCAGCAGTTACAAGAAATAAAGCGTTAGAAATTGCAGATGGACAGCATGTAGCGTTTTTAGATAGTGATGATATTTGGAAAAAAAATAAATTAAGAAAGCAACTTGATTTTATGAGGGAAAAAAATATAGGTTTTTCATTTACAGGATATGAATTAATTAATGAAGACGGAAAGAAGCTAGATAAATTAATAAAAGTACCTGAAGAAATAACATATAAAAAGCTATTAAAAAATACTATTATAGGATGTTTAACGGTAGTAATTGATAGAGAAAAAATAGGGGACTTTAGAATGCCATTAGTTAGAGCAGGACAAGATACAGCTACGTGGTTAAGTATTCTTAGGCAAGGCCATATAGCCTATGGGTTAGATGAAAATTTATCAGAATATAGGATAGTAACTGGATCAATTTCAAGTAATAAGATAAAAGCACTTAAGAGAACTTGGAATACTTATAGGAACTTAGAAAAATTACACTTAATTAAGTGCATATATTATTTTATATGTTATGTAAATAATGCAATTTTAAAAAGATTTATAAAAAAAAGAGAGAGGTAGAAAGTATGTTATGTGGATTAATAATGGCTGGAGGAAAAGGTACGAGATTTTGGCCGCTTTCGACTGAAGAAAAACCAAAGCAATTTTTAAATCTTGTAGGTAAGAAAACGATGATACAAATGACTGTAGATAGAATACTACCTATAATTCCAATAGAAAGAATTTTTATATCTACTGGAGAAATGTATAAGGATTTAGTAAAAGAGCAACTTCCAAATCTTCCAGAAAGAAATATAATAGTTGAACCAGAAGGAAGAAATACAGCGCCGTGTATTGCATTGTCTGCCCTTGTAATAGAAAGGTATTATAAGGATTCAGTAATAGCAGTACTACCATCAGACCATTTAATAAATGATGAAGAAGAGTTTAGAAAAATAGTGAGTACTGGATTTAAGTATTTAGAAAAAAATGATAAAAATACTATAACACTAGGAATGACTCCAACAAGAGCAGAAACTGGATATGGATATATAAAATGTGGAAGTGAATATGAAATAATTGAAGAGAAGAATATCATAAAGGTTCAAAAATTTGTAGAAAAACCAAATGAAGAAAAGGCACAGGAATATTTAGAGAATGGTTCTTATCTTTGGAATGGTGGAATGTTTATGTGGAAAAATAAATATATAGTAGATGAAATAAAAAAATATATTCCAAATACTTATGAAGCATTAAAAGGAATAGAAGAAGTTGATGAAGAAAAACTTCAAGAGCTTATAAATACACAGTATAAAGATACTAATGCTATATCAATAGATTATGCAATACTAGAAAAATCAGAGAATATAAAAGTTATTCAAAGTAATATTGGTTGGGATGATATAGGAACATGGAAAGCAGTAGAAAGATATAAAGAAAAAGATGAATTCAACAACATATTAAGTTTTAATTCAAAAGCAATAAAAAGTAATAGTAATATGGTGATTAACTATGAAAAAAAAGTTGTTATGGTTGGTGTTGATAATATAATGACGATAGAGACAGATGATGTATTATTTATAGTTCACAAGGATTATATGGAAAATTTAAGAGAAATACAAAAAGTCTTATAGGTAGATAATTTTTATTAATGGAGTTGAGAGTAGAATGAATAGAGGCATTATTTTTGTTGATCCAATGTCATATAACAATTTGCAAATATATGATGATAATTTGCTAGAAAATATAAATGAAAAGAAAAAAATTTTTTTAAATAATTTATATGAAGGAAAATTAGAAGAAAAGGAAGAAATAGAGAAAATATTTAACTATAGCAATAAAACGTTTATTAGTAAAAATATTAGTTATATAAAATCTATTAGATATATGAAGAGGTATATAAAAAAATATAAGGATGAGTATTCAGTTATTCATTTTCAATGGTTTAAAAATCCGTATGTAGATTATCAATTTTTACAATACATAAAAAAATTCACAAAATTAAAGATTGTATACACAGCACATAATGTGTTACCACATGATACAAGAGATAAGTATAAGAAGATTTATTCTAAAATATATCGAATTGTAGATAAAGTAATTGTGCATACTGAAAGAACTAAAAAAGAAATAATGCAAAAATTCAATTTGGAAAAAAATAAAATTGAAATAATTAGACATGGAATGTTAGAAGAAGAATATGTAAAAAGAAGAAATGAAATTAAGAAAAGCAATAAAATTAGATTGGTATTTATAGGTCATATCAGAGAAAACAAGGGAATAGATATTTTAGCAGAGGCATGGAATGAAGAGTTAGATAAAAAATATGAGTTAATAGTAGCAGGGAATTATGCTAAAAAAATAAAAAAAGTAGAGAGGTTAAAAAATTTTGAGAATGTAAAGTTGGATTTTAGATTTTTATCAGATGAAGAATTTCAAGACTATATGGAATTAGCAGATATTTTAATTTTACCATATAAAGAAATTTCTCAGAGTGGTGTGATGATGAGTTCATTGAGTATGAATAAGCCAATTGTAGTTACGGATGTAGGTGGGTTAACTGATTTTTTTGAGTATGGTAAAGTGGGATGGATAATAGAAAAAAATACAAAAGAGAATATTCAAAAAATATTAAATCAGATAAATAAAGAAGAAATTTGTGAAATAAAGGAAAATTGTAAGTTGTGGGAGCATATAAGAAAAGAATATAATTGGAAGGAAATTGGAATGAAAACACAAGAGTTATATAGAAATTTGTGATTAAAACAGAAATAAAATAAGTAAGGAGGATAAAGAGAATGGAACAAGAGAAGATATTAGTAAGCATAATAGTACCGATATATAATGTCGAATCTTATTTACAAAAGTGTATTGAGAGCATTATAGAGTATAAAGAAAGAAATATAGAAATATTATTAGTAAATGATGGATCTACAGATAGAAGTAAAGAAATTTGTGAGACGTATGAGAGATTAGATACAAGAATAAAATTAATAAATAAGGTAAATGGTGGATTATCGGATGCTAGAAATTTTGGGATTATTAATGCCTGTGGTGAGTATTTAATGTTTTTAGATAGTGATGATTTTGTAGATGATATGATATTAAAAACTGTTATTGATCATATAAAAGAGTCAAAGGTAGACGTAATTATGAGCCCATATAAAGAAATTGTAAATGATGAGTTTATAAAGATAAATGGAGAGAATAGCTTACTAGAAAATTGTAGTGAGTGTGTGGTAACAGATGAAATATTAAAAAAAATTTTTGAGAAAACAACTAGTTTATGGCCAGCATGGAGGTATATAGTAAAAAAAAATTTTTTAGAGGAAAATAAAATACTTTTTAAGAAAGGTTTCTTACATGAGGATATAGATTTTACGACAAAGATATTATTGAAAATGAAAAGTTTTAAATATGTCAATATAGCGTGGTATTGTTATAGAGTCAATAGAGATGGTTCAATTATGAATAATAGGGGAATTAGATCTCTTATGGATATTATGAATATTATTATTGATTTAAAAAGGGAGATGGAGAACGAGATGGGTGTTAACAAAGTGATTAGCGAGTTAGTTTTAAGACGGCTAAGCAAAACTTTTTATACAACAATTAGACTTTTTAAGTTAGCATCTAGAAAAGAAAAAAAAGAGATAATTGCAAAGTTGCAAAAAAATAAATATATATTAGATAAGTCGAATAAATTAAAACATAGAATAGTGTTTAATTTAGGAAATATTATTGGAATTGAAAGAATGATAAAAATAATTAATAAAATAGGATAATTTAAAATGAATAATGATAGAATAATTAAAATAAATAAAATCTCTTTATATACAATGATAATAATGATATTCTACTTTAAGCCATATTATGTTACATATAATGATATAGAAATTTTAAATAATATATATATATATGGACTAAGAGTGATTTTTATAGGTTCAATGATTATGTATATAAAAAATAAAAATATATCTAAATTTGTAGTAGCAATAAGTTTTTATTATTTCGTAAGACTATTCACAACAATAATAAATAAAGGTGACATAGGGAATGTAGTCTCAGAAATATATGTATTGTATGGATTTATATTTAGTAGTGAATTGTTAATTAAAAGAAATTTAAGAGGTTTTTTATTAGGATTTAAAAATATTTTAGGAACATTATTTTTAATAAATTTAATTGAAATATTGAAAAGTCCATATGGATATGGAACTATATATGAAAAAATATATTTTCAGAGACCAGGGAATCAATTAATATCATTTTGTATAATTTGCATAGTAATAACAGTTATATATTCACGGAAATATAAAAATAAAAAATGTGATATAAGTGGTTTATTAACAATAATTGGATCAATATATATGTCAATAAATATCAGATCTTCATCTG
>NZ_JBOFRG010000335.1:0-48947 GCF_051650885.1 Clostridium sp. | reverse complement strand
CCCAAAACTTTTCTACATTTATTTCATCTGAATGAACATTTCCTTCAACAAATGCGAAATCAATTTCATTTCTTAAAATAAATCCTTCTATATTTTCTGTATTATCTATAATTAAAGAAATTTGTATATCTTTAAATTTATTATTAAACTTTTTAATTATAGTTGGAAGTACATATATTCCAATAGTTGTACTTGCTCCTATTTTAATGTCCCCACTACGACTTTCCTTTATACTTCTTATTTTATCTACCCCTTCTTCATAAAGGTTTAGAATCCTTCTTACATAATTTAAATAAACCTCACCTTCATTTGTAAGCTTTATTTTTTTCCCAATTCTATCAAACAACTTTACTTCAAGTTCTCCTTCTAGCTCTTGAATTGCTTGACTTACAGATGGTTGGCTTATATATAACTTTTTCCCTACTTTAGTCATATTTAATTCCATTGCTGTTTCATAAAATATCCTAAGTTTCCTAAAATTCATAACATACAACTCCTTAAAAAAGGTAAGTATTTTTACCTACTTACCTTAATTATAACCTATTTATTTATTTTCTACATCTTCAAAGTCAACATCAATTGCTTTTGATGTATCAAAATCATCATTTTCTTCATCTTCTTCATTAGATTTAGATTCATATGTTGAAGTATATATCTTTTCTTCAACATCTTCTTTTTTATGAGATGTTTTCTTTTTAATCTTAAATATTCCCCAAATAATAAGGATTGCCACTATTATATAAGGAAGTGCACCTAAAATAAATTTTGTTACTAAAAAAAGCACAAATAATGTTATCAATGTATATAATAAACCTTTAAAATTCACGTTCATACTCTCATTCCTTTATTATGTAATCTCTTTCTTCTATTATACAATAAAACATATTTTAATAGAAGATTTTTTCTTGTTACTCTTAACTATCTTTTAAGTTATTTTATACCTCTTTACTCTTTTTGTCAACTACATATATTTAAAAGTGCTTTCAGTAAATTTTTTACCAAAAGCACTTTATTAATTCAACTTTTATAACTCTATAATTCTATTACATTTTGAAGAAACTCTTTCATCATGAGTCACTATAATAATAGTCTTTCCATTTTTATTTAAATCTTCAAGAAGCTCCATTACTAATTCCTGATTTTTTCTATCTAAAGAACCAGTAGGCTCATCTGCTAAAATTATCTTACACTCCTTTAGCATAAGTCTAGCTAAAGCTACTCTTTGTTGCTCTCCACCGCTTAATTCAAATATTTTTTTATTTTCATAACCTCCTAGTCCAACTTTTTCTAAGGCTACTTTTATTTTTTCTTTTTTAGTATTTTTATTATTCCCTCTATAATTTAACACTAGCTCTAAATTCTTATATACATTCTCTGTTTCAACTAATGCAAAGTTTTGAAATAAATATCCTATGGTTTCTCTAAGCATTTTCTGTGCTGTTTTAGAATTTATCTTTATGTTTTTTACTCCATCTATATTCAATTCTCCGCTATCATATTCTTCTAATAGTCCTATTATATTTAAAATAGTAGACTTTCCGCTACCACTTCCACCTATAATCCCAACCATTTCTCCACTTTCAATTTTTGCTGAAAAATCTTTTAAAACTTCACGTTCCCCATATTTTTTAGAAATTTTATCTAGCTTAATTATCTCCATTTTAAAAACCACCTTTAATAAACTTCAATATCTTATCTTTTTCTCGTAATTTTATTACAACTAAATTTATAATTATATCTAATATTAATCCTATTACTCCTATTCCAACTACTAAATTAATATATCCCTTATTTATTATGCTTGCTATTAACATTACAATCAGCCATGTACCCAATATTTGGATTCCATATTCTTTATACCTCTGCATACAGGTATATCCATTCATTTTCTTTATTGCAATTTCTCTCTTAGATTGTTCTATATAATTTAAAGTGTTTTGGATTATGATAAATAACACAATAAGTATACTGCTAACTATTCCAAACGTTGCCCACTTTAAAGCCTCTTTATATCCTTCCACTTTCGATACAACTTGGTCATCTGCTTTATTTATCTTTAATCCATGTATATCTAATTTATATTTTTTAATTATATCCTCAATTTCCTTATCATCATTTGATTTAATTTTTATAGGATTTCCCACTGTATTAAAAAGATACGTGAAAAACATTTTAAATGGCCCTTCTTGTGTTGCAACCCATAAAACTGGATCTTTTACCATATTCCCATTTTTTGTTCCTACCGTAAAATCATATGAAAAGAACTCTTGTCCACTTTTCATCCAAATTAATTCTAGTTTTGTTTTTCCATTTCTAGCATGTTCCTCATAAATTTCTCTTATCTCTTTTTCATCATTCTTATATTTATCTGGTACTAATAGCACTAAATTTTTATTTTCATCCTCTACTACTATCTGATTACCTTGTATATCATATGCTATATTTTCTTTTAAATAATTAGGATTTATTTCTGCATATCTTGTATAAGCCTTCATATACTCATTCATCTTTATATTACTTTCACTATATCCATCAAATGCTGCTAATATCGCTCCCTTTTCATTAAAATCTTCATATGCTTCAATTTCTGATTTTACAAATTCTCTATTTTCAACTATTCCATCATGCAAATTATTAAGTGATAAAACCTTATACTCTCCAACCTTTTCCCATTTCTTATAATTATTATTAAAAACATCTTCTACAGTTTTATATTCCTTAAATTGGAATATAATCAATGTTATTATTCCTACGCTTAAACATACTTTAACTACATTATTTAATAAAATAACTTCTTTTATATTCTTTTGATTTTTTATTAATGATATTATTTTGATACTTTTGATATAAATAAAAGGTAACATTAAACCTACTAATATGATTCCTATTATCATCAGGTATTTTACTCCTAAAGTTTTAAAAAACTCTAAGTATAGTATGTTAACCCTTTTAAACATTATCATACTCATGAAAACACTTGTTAAAATTATAGCTATTACACACAAAATGAATAGTTTTACAATCCTATTTCTACATATTTCAACCTCTGAATATCCAAGCATTTTTTCAATAGCAATCTTTTTATATTCACAAATTAAATAATATAATATAACTATAAATAAAATTATAATTAAAGGAATTATCTGAAAGTCACTCTTTTTAATTATCTTTCTTTCAGTTTCTGCATCACTTACAATAATCTCTGCATCAACACTATCTATAAATAAGGCTGCAAAATATTCTAAGGATTCTTCTCCCTCTAACTGAACTACACACTCTCCATTTAAAATATAATCATCCTCTAGCATAGCTCTTAATGTTTTAATTTCCATCTCTAAATTATCTACACTTGCAATTACCCCTACTTGATTTGGGTCATCACTTTTTTCTGTTGAAACATATTTATAAGAATCCATGTCCTCTGCATTTAAATATCTACCCTCTAATAATTTAAATTTTTTCATATAGTCATCATTATTAATATGTATATATTTTATTATTTTTTCCTTTTCTCCAACTTCCTCTATTCTTGTGAAATACAATGATATTCCGCCCTTTGTTGACTCAAATAACGTTTTATACTGCACCCCTCTTGGTAAGCTAGTTAATTTACTCGGTACAATAACATTTTTTACATCTTCTAACTCATATTCACTATTTTTCAAGCTATAACTTTTATCTTGAATAAAATCTTCATACACCATATAAAAACTGCTAATAAAAATAGATACCACTATTAATGTAATTATTTTTTTCATAACCCCTCCTGCATTTAAATTATTCTCTCCACCTTTTATTTAAATAGATAATGAAATATATTATCTATTTACCATATTGTACCAAAAAAAAACAATATGTAAAATGTTTTTATTTAAAAAGTTTCTTCTAGCGATAAAATTTATCTCTGATAAATTTTGAGCCCACCCAAAGAATCGCTTGCGATTCCCTCACCAATTCTTCATTTTTAACTTTTAATTCTTAACTAAAAAGACCCATACATACGTATGAGCCTTTAATATTTCTATGCTATTTTCTTTTTTCTTCTTGCTATAACTGGTAAGATAAATCCAAGTCCTACTAGTATAAATGGTGTCACTACATTTAAAGTAAGTTGGAACCACCATCCTGTTGAGTATGTAGCTACTCCTTGTGGTACCATTCCAAATATACAAGCAAATGCTGTAAATACAAAACACCATGCTCCTATTATGAAACCTAATTTGTTGTTTTTAACAAATTTATATTTTGAATCGTATTTTCCAACTGCTTTTTTGATTGCCATGTATGCTAAGAATACCCAAAGATATCTAAGTGGCATTACTACTGCATTTAATCTTAATAACCAGTTAAATAATTCATTTACATTTCCAATTCCAAGTGCTGGTACTATTATTAATATCCCAACTAGAACTGCTGTCATCATATAACCTTTTATTGGTGCTCCATGCTTGTTCACTTTAGTTAATGAATGTGGTACAAAATCATCATCTGTATCTGCAAGTAAAACCTTAAGTGGTGCATCTATTGAGAATATAAGTGCTGATACTTGTGCTAAAACATTTGCTATAGCATAAATTATCATCAGTACATTTCCTAATCCATAGAATTCTCCAAGCTTTTGGAATGCTAAATATTGACCATTCATCATAAGGTCATTTGGAATATTGTTTGCATCAAACATCATTCCCATTGCAACTGATCCTAAAATTGCTGTAACCCCAACCATAATCGCAAGTACAATCATTCCAAGAGGGAATTCCCTACTAGGATTTTTAGTGTTATTTACATATGGGGATATTTTTTCAGCTCCACCAACTGCAAATACTAACATTGATATAGTTGTTAAATACATAAAGTTAAATTTAGGCATTACAGTATGTACAGTTACATCTGTTGTTGCTGGATGAATCCCTCTTATGAAAGGTGCTCCAATCATTAATAAAATATATAAAATACCCATTATGAATGTAGCTGTTCCTGCTATTGTTCCTATCTTCTTTAATGAATTCATTCCTTTTGATGCAATCCATAAGAAGAATAAGAATATTGCTAATGAAATCGCTTGTGCTACTAAAGGATTTAAACTACTATAAAAAGTACCATCTCCTTTAAACACCCATCCTAATGCTACTAAAACATATTGTGGCTTTTGTGCTAAGTATGGAATGTGTACAACCCAGTATGTCCACCCTGCAAAATATGCAAGTCTTTTATTCGTTGTATTTCCAATCCAACTACTAACTCCACCTTTACTATCTTTAAATACAGAACCTAACTCTCCAACCATTAATGCATATGGTATAAAGTAAAGCGCTATAATAAGAATCCATGATACTATAACCTCTAATCCTTGGTTTGCAAAGTTGTTAACAACATTTCCAAATCCAAAAACCATTACGAAGGCCATAAACGCAAGGTTATACCACCTAAGTTTCTTTTCTTCATTATCCATCATAATACTTCTCTCACTTTCTTTCGTTTTCAAATTTTTACAACATTATAATTGTATCAATTTTCACAAAAATCGACAATATTTTGTTAATTTAAATGAACATTTTTTTCAAATTTGAATTTTTTAACCCTTTTTTCTTTTTTTAATTAAAAAAAAGTACACTTTATTGTTATTATTATAATTTTTCAAAAAACTTTTTTAACATTCTTTGACTAATCTAAAAAAACTTAAAGCATTTTTATTCATGCTTTAAGCTTTTATTTTTTATTTTATAAAGAATTTCAATATAAATATTACACCTATTATGACTGTTGTCCATGTAACTTGCTTTATTTTACCTGTTCCAAGTTTTAATACTATATACGATATAATTCCAAATATAATTCCATCTGAAATACTGTATGAGAAAGGCATCATTATTATAGTTAAAAATGCTGGAATTGCTTCTGTAAAATCTTCTAAATCTATTTCTTTAATCGGCTCTATCATAAAAAGTCCAACTAAAATTAATGTTGATGCAGTAACTGCTGATGTTATAACTCCAAAAATAGGGAAGAAAAATAATGATACTATAAACATAACTGCTGTTGTTACAGCTGTTAGGCCAGTTCTTCCACCTTCTGCAACTCCTGATGCACTTTCTACAAATGTACTAACAGTACTTGTACCAACACATGCTCCAAAAGTAGTTCCAACTGCATCACATAAAAGTGCTTTTTTAATATTAGGAACATTTCCATTTTCATCAAGCATTTTTGCCTTTGTTGCAACTCCAACTAAAGTTCCTATTGTATCAAATAAATCCATAAATAATAATGTAAATAAAACTACTACCATATTCCACGAAAGTACATCATGCCATTGGAAATTAAATAGGCTATGTGCAATTGATGGTGGTGCACTTATTATATGAGTTGGAAGTTTTGTTATTCCAAAAGGTATACCAATTATTGCTGTTAAAACCATTCCAATAAATAAGGCTCCCTTTACTTTTCTTGCTAAAAGAATTCCTGTTATTAAAAGCCCAACTATAGCTAAAAGTGCTGGTCCTTTTACTATATTTCCTAATGATAATATAGTTCCTCCATCTTTAGGATGAACAACTATCCCTGCCCCTTCAAGACCTATTAACGCTATAAAAAGTCCAATACCAACTGAAATCCCCTTCTTTATACAATTAGGTATTGAATTTACTATAGCTTCTCTTACATTAAATAAAGTTAAAAGTATAAATATAATTCCTTCTAAGAAAACTGCTGTAAGGGCAAATTCATAAGAATATCCCATCTGCAATACTATAGTATATGCAAAAAATGCATTTAACCCCATTCCTGGTGCTTGTGCAAAAGGAAGCTTTGCATATATCCCCATTAGTAATGTTGCAACTATTGCTGATATTGCAGTTGATGTAAATACAGCTCCACTATTCATTCCTGCTGCTGAAAGTATTGCTGGGTTTACTACAAGTATGTAAGCCATTGTCATAAATGTCGTTATTCCTGCTAAAACTTCCGTTTTAGTATTAGAACCACTTTCACTTATTCCAAAGTAATTGTCTAAAAAATTTTTTCCCTTTAAAATCTTCTTCATTTAATCCCTCTTTCATTTTAAATTACTCAGTTAAACTTATACTTTACTATAAAATCAACTAAGGATTCAGTTAATACTATATCCCCACATAAATCAAGTCTCATTTATAATAAACTATTTTCAGACATTTTTCTACATCTTTACGAATGTTTTTTCATTTTTTATCTATAATTTTCACTTTAATTTAAAAATCCCGTATATTAAACACATCTTCTGCAATCTAATATACGGAATTTCCACTCTTTATTTTATTGTAAGCTTTACCTTTTCTACTCTTCTATCATTTATTTCTATGCCTTCTAATATGAAACTTTCCTTTTCTATTAAAATATCCATATGATCTTCTGGAATTTCTCCTATCTTTGTTATTAAATATCCATTTAAAGTATCATAATCTCCCTCCTCTAAATTAAATTTAAAGTTCTCATTAAAATCATTTATAGTTAAACGTCCACTTAAAATATAATGTTTTGAATCAATCTTTCTTATCATAGGCTCTTCTAAGTCATATTCATCTTCAATGTTTCCCATAATTTCTTCAATCAAATCCTCCATTGTTGCAATTCCTGATACCCCTCCATATTCATCTATAAGTATCGCCATATGATTCCTTGTTTTTTTAAGTTCTTTAAATAATTCATTTGTCTTTTTAGTTTCTGGAAAAAACTTAGGTTCATGTAATATTTTTTCTATATTTAAATTTTCAAATCCTTTCTTTCTTGCCTCTACTAACAAGTCCTTTAAATAAAGAATCCCTACAATATTATCTATTTCATCTTTATACACTGGTATTCTAGAATACTTCAGACTTAAAATCCCATCCATATAATTCCCAATATCTTCATCTAAATTTATCATACAAGTATCTTTTCTAGATGTCATAATTTCCTTAGCCATCTTATCATTAAATTCAAATACATTATCAATCATATCTCTTTCTTCTTCTTTAATAGTTCCATACTCTTCTCCCTCTGAAAGCATGGCTCTTATTTCTTCCTCAGAAACCTTTTCTTCAATTCCATTTTGATTATTTCCTGTTATCATTAAAACAAGAGTTGTGGAAAGAGATAAAATCTTTATAAAAGGTTTTGCTATTATAGACACAAAGTATATTACATTTACAGTTGCCATAGCTGTTTTTTCTGATTTTTTAAGTGCTATTCTTTTTGGTACAAGCTCTCCAAATACAAGAGTTATGTATGATAATACAACAGTTACCCCTATTAATGATATTTGATGTACATAAGGTATATTGTATCTCGACAAAGAGCTTCCTATAGCAGCTGAAACTCCTGTTGCAGCTGATGCACTTGAGAAAAAGCTTGCAAGAGTAATTCCAACTTGAATAGTTGCAAAGAAATTACTTGGCTCAAGCATTAGCTTTTCTAAAAGTTTTGCCTTTTTACTCCCATCTTCACTAAGCATTCTTATTTTAGTTTTATTTACTGATACAATAGCCATTTCAGCTGCTGAAAAAAATGCATTTACTCCAGTTAAAATTAAAATCAAAATCAAATCTGGCACTATATTAATAAAATTCATAGACTCTTCTCCTTAAAATATATTTAATATAAACTTAGTATGTACAACATCAATCTTATTTAAACTTCACAAAACCCTAATACATATAAATAACTATTAATGATATAATTATCTTAAAATTAAACTTTTAGGAGGTATTTCTATGACAAATGGAAATTGGAGTTTAAATGAGCTTTATACTGGATTTGATTCAAAAAAATTTAAAGCTGATTTAAGTTTATTTAATGAAAAAATTAATGGATATAAAGATTTAGTAGATTCTTTAATATCTAGTACTGATACAAAGGCTAGCCTTGAAAACTATATAGTTTTAACTAATGAATTTAAGGCTTTAGCTTATAAACTACTTATGTACTCTAACTTAGTTATAAGTGTTAATACTAAAGATACTGTAGGGCTTAAAACTATAGAAATTTTAGAACAAAAGCTAGCTTCAATTGCTGATTCAGAAGCTAAACTTCATAAATGGATTGGAAGTATAGAAGATTTAGACCAAATTATAGCTTCTTCTCCTTTATTAGAACAACATAAATTCCACTTAAATGAAATAAAAGAGCAAAGCACTCACCTTTTAAGTGATAAAGAAGAATTGTTAATTGCTCAAATGAAAGGTTCTGGTTCATCAGCTTGGACAAAGCTAAAGGATTTAGAAACTTCTTCTCTTCTTATAGATTATAATGGAGAAGCTTTACCTTTAAGCGTTATTAGAAATATGGCTTTTGACTCTTCTGAAGAAGTAAGAAAAAATGCTTACTTAGCTGAACTTGAAGGCTATAAAAAAATAGAAAACTCTGTTGCAGCTTGTTTAAATGGAGTTAAAGGTGAGGTTATAACAGTATCTAAATTAAGA
The DNA here is from genome assembly GCF_051650885.1 of Clostridium sp. GTDB lineage: Bacteria > Bacillota > Clostridia > Clostridiales > Clostridiaceae > Clostridium. Next base: position 39,513 of record NZ_JBOFRG010000335.1, on the reverse strand, counting down.
GGATATAAAAGTCCATTAGAAGAAACTGTTATAAATTCAAGATTAGATATGGAGTCTTTAAATGCAATGCTTAAAGCTATGAAAGAAAGCTTCCCTATCTTTAGAAAATATTATAAAAGAAAAGCTGAAATTTTAGGAAATAAAAATGGATTACCTTTCTATAACCTTTTCTCTCCAATAGTAGATTCAGACCAAAAATTCACTTTTGAAGAAGCTAGAAGCTTTATTATAGAAAACTTCTCATCCTTCTCTGAAAAGCTTGGAAACTTTGCTAAAAATGCTATTGATAAAAACTGGGTAGATGTATATCCTAAAGAAGGAAAAGTTGGTGGAGCATTCTGTGAAAACCTTCATATGATCCGTGAAAGCCGTATCATGCTTAACTTTGGTGAAACTTTAAGTGATGTTATAACACTTGCTCACGAACTTGGTCATGGATATCATGGTGATTGTCTTTTAAATGAAACAATTATAAATGCTGAATACCCTATGCCTATAGCTGAAACTGCGTCAACTTTCTGTGAAACAATAGTAAAAAAAGCAGCAGTTAAAAATGCATCACCAAAAGATGCTTTAGCTATATTAGAAACTGAAATATCAGATTGTGGTCAAATTATAATAGATATAATGAGTAGATTCTTATTTGAAAAAGAAGTATTTGAAAAACGTGCTGAAGCTTCACTAAGTGCAGACGAATTAAAAGAAATAATGATAAAAGCACAAAAAGAAACTTATGGTGATGGATTAGATAATGAATATCTTCATCCATATATGTGGGCTTGTAAGCCACATTACTATTATGCAGAAGCAAACTTCTACAACTTCCCATATGCCTTTGGTCTTTTATTCTCGAAAGGTTTATATGCTGAATACTTAAAGCGTGGTGATGAGTTCGTAAAAGCTTATGACGAACTTCTAAGTGTAACAGGAAAAATGAAGCTTTCCGATGTAACTAAGCTTATGAATATCGATATAACATCTATTGATTTCTGGAGAAACTCTCTAAGAATCATTGAAGAAGATATTGAAAAGTTTATAGAGTTAAGCTATTCTTTATAATTTATATTTAAAAAAAGCCTCTATTTTTATTAGAGGCTTTTTTTAAATATAATTCTTTTTATACTCTTATATCCTTTTCAACTCTTTTTATAAGCAAAAAAATAGTACACGTTATAAGACTTCTCTTAAAATAACGTGTACCATCTCTTTATCATAAAATCAATTAATACTAATTAATTTTTATACTATTTGTTCATTGCCTCTTCGATAGCAACTGCAACTGCAACAGTCATACCAACCATTGGGTTGTTTCCTGCTCCAATTAATCCCATCATTTCAACGTGAGCTGGAACTGATGATGATCCTGCGAATTGTGCATCTGAGTGCATTCTTCCCATTGTGTCAGTCATACCATATGAAGCTGGTCCTGCTGCCATGTTATCTGGGTGAAGAGTTCTTCCTGTTCCACCACCTGATGCAACTGAGAAGTATTTCTTACCTTCGTTATAACATTCTTTTTTGTAAGTTCCAGCAACTGGGTGTTGGAATCTTGTTGGGTTTGTTGAGTTACCAGTGATTGATACGTCAACTCCTTCAGAGTGCATGATAGCAACCCCTTCTCTAACGTCATTAGCACCGTAACATCTAACTTTTGCTCTATCTCCATTTGAGTAAGCTTTTTCTTTAACTACTTTTAATTCTGAAGTGTAGAAATCAAAGTCAGTTTGAACATATGTGAATCCGTTGATTCTTGATATGATTTGAGCAGCATCTTTTCCTAATCCGTTTAAGATTACTCTTAATGGCTCTTTTCTTACTTTGTTTGCTTTTTCAGCTATTTTAATAGCTCCTTCAGCAGCAGCGAAACTTTCGTGTCCAGCTAAGAAAGCAAAACATTTAGTTTCTTCTCTTAAAAGCATTGCTCCTAAGTTTCCGTGTCCTAATCCAACTTTTCTGTCATCTGCAACAGATCCTGGAATACAAAATGCTTGTAATCCTTCTCCGATAGCTTCAGCAGCATCAGCAGCTTTAGTACATCCTTTTTTAATTGCTATAGCAGCACCTAAAGTATAAGCCCATCCAGCATTTTCAAATGCGATTGGTTGAGTTTCTTTAACTATTGTGTAAGCATCTATACCTGCTTCATCACATATTGCTTTAGCATCTTCTATTTTCTCCATCCCGTACTTATTAAGAACAGGAACGATTTGGTCTATTCTTCTTTCATAACTTTCAAATAATGCCATGATTAAATTCCTCCTTACAATCTCAATTTAAATTATTCGTGTCTTGGGTCTACTAATCTTGTAGCATCAGCAACTCTTCCGTATTGTCCTGCTGCTTTTTCCATAGCTTCGTTAGCGCTCATTCCTTTAGCAACAAACTCCATCATTTTTCCTAAGTGTACAAACTTATATCCAATGATTTCATTATCTTCGTCTAAAGCAATTTTAGTTACGTAACCTTCAGCCATTTCAAGGTATCTTGGACCTTTAGCAAGAGTTCCGTACATAGTACCAACTTGTGATCTTAATCCTTTTCCTAAATCTTCAAGACCAGCTCCGATTGGTAATCCTCCCTCAGAGAATGCAGTTTGAGATCTTCCGTATACGATTTGTAAGAATAATTCTCTCATTGCAGTGTTTATAGCATCACAAACTAAGTCTGTGTTTAATGCTTCTAATATAGTTTTTCCTGGTAATATTTCTGAAGCCATAGCTGCAGAGTGAGTCATACCTGAACATCCTATTGTTTCTACTAATGCCTCTTCTATTATACCATCTTTAACGTTTAAAGTAAGCTTACAAGCCCCTTGTTGAGGTGCACACCAGCCCACTCCGTGAGTTAATCCTGATATATCTTTTACTTCTTTTGCTAAAACCCACTTTCCTTCTACAGGAATTGGTGCTGGACCATGGTTAGGACCTTTAGCGATTACACACATTTCTTGAACTTCTGTTGAATACATCATATTCTTTTTCTCCTCCCTATTATTAGATTAATAGATTTATTTTTAAACCTATATTTCTATCTAGGTCAAAAATTGCCCCACCGGGTAATTTTATCCTACACTTATTTTAACAAATGAATAGAAATCAAACAACCTTATTTTTAAAATTTTCAGTATATTTTGTTTTTTATCCCTTTTTTTGTTTTATTGTTTGAATTTTTCATCTTTATCTGATATAATTATTTCATTGCTTTAAGTAAATTTTGCCACCATGGCGGAACTGGCAGACGCACATGACTCAAAATCATGCGGGAAACCATGTGGGTTCGATTCCCACTGGTGGCACCAAAAGCCTCGTATTTTTAATACGAGGCTTTTTATTTTGCTCAAAAAAATCCATCTATTAAAAATAAAATTTGATAGTAAATAAAAAATATAAATAAAATAACCGAAGTAGAATTTTTAAAAATTCTACTTCGGTTATTAATCTAAATGTTAAAAACTTATATAATTTTCTTAAAGTTCAAAAGTTTTCATCTTAATTCGCTTCTTCACTTTTTAATTCTCTATATTCCATTATTTCTTCCATATCTCTAATTTTAAATACTTCAAGTCCTGTTTTCATGTCAGTTGTCAAAGCTGTTAAACTCTCTGCTGCTGCTGCAACTTCTTGACTTGCTGAGTTAAGTTCTTGTGATGATGCTGTTACTTCTTGAGATGTTGCTGAAATTTCTTCTGATATAGCAGAAACATTATCTACTCTTTCTAATATTTCAGTTTTTTCTCTTGTTATTTTTCTGAAGGCTTCTGTCATTGCATCTATTTTAGGTACAACTTCCCCAAGTGCTATAGATATACCTTCAAATACTTCTATTGATTTTTCTATAGTTTTTGTTTGTTTCGTAAGCCCTTCATTCATAACATTTGTTTTTTCAACTACTGAGTCTGTATTTTTAAGTATTATTTTTACTGTATTACAAATATTCGTTGTTGAATCCTTACTCATTTCAGCAAGCTTTCTTATTTCTTCAGCAACTACCGCAAACCCTCTTCCTGCTTCTCCTGCTCTAGCTGCTTCAATTGCTGCATTTAATGCTAAAAGATTTGTTTGTTCTGAAATATTATTTATTAAATCTGTCATTTTATTTATACTTTTCATTTCATTTGATGTCGCTGTTATAGATTGATTAAACCCTTCAAAATCTGCTTTAAATGACTCTATATTCTTTGTTAATACTGCTAATTCTTTATTACTATTTTTAGATTTTTCATTTATGTTATCTGATAAAGTAGCTATTTCCGATATCTCGCTACTTACCTTTTCTATATTTTCTCCAAAGGATAACATAGACATAGATATTTCTGAAAGGTCTGTTGCTTGACTTGTTGTTCCTTCTGTTACATCTGCTATAGCTAGTACTATTCCTTCAGTCAACTTAGATAATTCATTTGCAATTTCTGAAAGTCCTACTGCATTCATGTCTATTGCTTCTGCATTAAATTTTACATTATTTAAATTTTCACCTACTGAGTACTGTGTTTCTTTTGCACTCTCGTATATTTCTGTTATTTCAAATATGTTATTTTCTTTATCTTCCTTTATTTCCGATGCAAAATCTCCCTCTGAGAACTTCTCCATTTCTTTCGTGAAAATTTCTATCGATCTTGCCATATTGTTAATTGTTCCTATCATCTTATATATTATTAAAATTAAGAGTACAATAAATACACCTAAAATATGTATAAGATTCTTGCCCTTTGGCTCAAGGGCTATATCTTTATCTAGATATAGCATACCAATTATGCCTACTATCCCTATGATAAGCATAGTTATAAAGGCTTTCATAGTATTATTCCTTACACTAACTTTACCACTTCCCATTTCATTCCCCTCCATACCATATATATATTAATTCCATATTAACATTATTAAAATTAGTATAACTCATTTTGTCATATCAAGCAATATTTTGAAAAAAATAAACATTCTTACTATTATTAATAAGAATGCTTATTTAAATCTATTACTTTGTATAGGCATTTATGAGAACTTTTAAAAATTTTACTGTTTGTACTGGTGCTTTTCCTATAGATGTTTCTCCTGAAAGCAAAAATCCAGTTACCTTTTTATGAATAAGATTATATATGGAATCTATCTCTGAAAATTCTGCTCTCTTTCCATTTCTCATACTATTTAATATATGTGTTCCTACTATAATTTCTTTCTTTCCGTCTAAATCTCTTAATAATTTATCTTGATAAACTGGTGCATTTACAACACCACTTTCTGGAACCAAGTCACCTCTTCCTATAACTATGCCATCTACTACCTCTGCTATTTCTTTTCCTTTTTCTATTCCAAACGGTGTTTCTATCTTACCCCATAAAATTGGTTTATACTCTTTATCCTTACTCTCTATATATTTTTTTATAATATTTATATCCTCTATATCTTCTACAAAAGACTGACATATTATATCAATCTTATTTTCTATACACCAATTTAAACATTCCTTGTCCTTACTTCTCAATATCCCCTTTTCTCTTTCTATCCCTAAAATATTACACCCTTTTCCACCTCTAATTATTCCACCTCTAGTAACGACAGCTTTTATACCTTCACCTTCATATTCAATAATTTTAAACTGCATTGTATTATCTTTCATTGAAATACTTTCTATATCTCTTTTTTCTATAGTTTCTGAATTTAAATTTAAAGGTATTATTTTTCCTTTTCCTTTATACACTGGCACCGTATATTTATCTTCTCCACAAATAAAAATTTCTTCTCCATTGTACACCTTATAAATATATGGTAATTTTTCAGAAATCCTTATCTTTCCCCCTGATAAATCTCCCATTATATGTACGTCTTCATCTACATCCTTTATTATTTTCTTTAATTCTTCAAATTCTTTAAAGCTTCCATGAGAAAAATTAAACCTAAAAGTATTTGCACCTTTTTCTATAAGCTCCTTTATAACACTTTTCTCCATACAGCTTGGTCCTATCGTCGCTATTATTCTCATACGCCCCTCCTATAAAATAAAACCTATTTCAGGCTGCCTTTTTTTCTCTTTAGACAGCCTCATTACACACATTCCATTTATCTAAACTTTTTCTCCACTTCGAAAATTTGTTTTATTATCTCTTTCATTGCAGCCTCTAGTTTTAACTCTTCGCCATTTTCCCCTCCAAGAATCAATATAGATGGCGCTTCTATCTCTTTTAAAATATAAAACTCATCTCCACCTCCTCTTAAATATAGATTTCTATCCTTATAAATTCCTCTAAGGTTATCATAAATATAGCTTGCAATAGATTTGCTAAAAAAAGTTTTATCATAGTATATTACAGTGTTATCCTCATCATTTTCTTCACTTAAATAAATACCTATAAATAAGTCTAATCTTGATGAATTTGCTTCAAGCACTCTCCTATGGACGTCATATCCTTCATTCTTTCTTTTTTCCATAAACATATCCACAATAAAAAAACTATCTTTCAAGAAATCTACAATGTTCTCTGAAAACCTTTTTATATTACAATCTAGTCCTATTTTCAAAGTAATCCCTCCAGGATTTTGCTTAATATACTATATTCTAGAATATAAAAAAATGTTCTACTTTATCCTTCATAAGAATATTAATTAATAGATACGGAGGTGTTTTATTTGAAAAAAATTTTTCTTTCTTTATTTTTCATAACTATTATTCTTCTAAGTGGTTGTAGTTCATCCTCCTCTAGATATTTGAATTTTACTGAAAATAAAGATAAAAACTATTATTTTGAAGAAATTAATAACAAACTTAAAAATAAAGAAGACTTTACTGTAGAAGTTTTTGATGCAAACTTCCATAAGACTTATGATACAAAGGGAGAATATAATGAAATTATCACTAATTTCTTTTCAGCCTTAACAACTGAATCATTTGTTGAACCAATTGATAAAAAAGCTAATAAAAAGATTTTTGAAGTTATTTTAACTTTTGAATCGAGTACTTATTACCTAACTATCATAAATGAAAATTATTTATATATTTCACCTTATGATGGTTATGTCTCTAGCGACTTTATAAACATGTCTTCTGTTCCACTAAAATATAATCTTTATGAATTTTGTAATTTTATCGCTGAAAAAAGAGAGCCTATGTAAAAGCTCTCTTTTTTCCTATTTATTTCTTATTTCATCTAATAATCTAAAAACTCTTTTATTTAACAATGGATGTACCTTGTTTCCACAAATCTCACTTAATGGCTCTAATACAAATTCCCTTTCCTCCATTCTTGGATGAGGTAATGTGCATAGTTCATCATCAGTTACTAAATCATCAAAGAATATAATATCTATATCAATGATTCTAGGTCCCCATTTTACTTCTCTTTTTCTTTTCATTTTAAGCTCTATATCTAAAAGATTTTTCATAAGCTCTTTATAGCTTAAAATAGTTTTCACTTCTAAAGCACCATTTAAGAATTCTTCTTGTTCTACTACACCCCAAGGTTCAGTCTTAAGAAATTTAGCTTTCTTACTTACTTCCACTCCTTCAAGCTTATCTATAAGTTCTATTGCCTTATTTAAATTTTCTTCTTTATCACCAATATTACTTCCTATAGATAGGTAAGCTGTACTCCATTTTCTATTCACTTCCACAGCTGCATAATTTAAATGTCTTCCTATAGGTGCCCAAGGCTTTTTCACCTTTACACGTACAGTTTCTACTATTCTATATTCATATAAAATATATTCTGCTACCGTTTGAGCTAAGGTTTCTATTAAATCAAAGCATTCATCTACACATATTTTTTCTATTCCATGGCATAACTCACCATAATGCACTGATGCTTCTAAATCATTCTCCTTTGCTGCTTTTGCCATATCTAATCCAAGTTCTATATCAAATATAAACTTTTGCCCTAGAACCTTTTCTTCTTTAAATACTCCATGATTACTAAAAATCTCTACATCTTTTAAATATACTTTGTCCATTTTTTCTCCTATTTTCTTAAAATTGTATCTGTCATAACACATACTCGCTTATTTTCTTTTATATCATGCACTCTAACAAACTCACAACCCTTTATTATTCCAAGTACAGTTGTTGCAAGAGTTCCTTCTAATCTTTCATCCTTTGGTAAATCAAGTGTTAACCCTATCATTGATTTTCTTGATGTACCAAGCAATACTGGGAACCCAAGTTCCTTTATTTTATCTACATTGTTCATTGTCTCTAAATTTTGGTCTAAAGTTTTAGCAAAACCAATACCTGGGTCTAGGATTATATTTTCTCTTTTCACCCCTGCATCTAATGCTAGATTTATGCTCTCTATTAAATCTTCTTTAATATCCCTCATTAAATCATTATAAGGTATGTCTTCTCTATTATGCATAAGAACACATACAACATTACTGTCTGCACATACCTTAGCCATATTCTTATCTTTTTTAAAGCCCCAAATATCATTGATTATACTAGCACCAGCTTTGATAGCTTCTATTGCAACTTCACTTTTATAAGTATCTATAGATACCTCTACATCAAAATTTTCTTTTATCATTTTAATTATAGGCACTACTCTATCAATTTCATCTTTTACTGATACCTCTGTATATCCAGGTCTTGTAGATTCTCCACCTACATCAATAATATCAGCACCTTCTTTTATCATTTCTTCTACTCTAGCTTTAGCTTTTTCTAAACTATTAAATTTACCACCATCTGAAAAAGAATCTGGGGTTACATTTAGTATTCCCATTATATATGTTCTCTCATTTAGACAAAACTCTTTATTTCCTATTTTCATCTTTAATTCTCCTTTAATTTAATATTTTAGTTTCATATTCTTTTTTTCCTTTTTCCAATAACATTCTTTCTCGGCTTTACATTTAAAGCACTCTCTTGAAATTTTATCACTTTCATATATTATTTTCAAAAGTAAGTCCTCATCATTCTCTTTTCTATGTGAGTCTATACATTTATATATTAGTCTCTTTTCTTCTTCTGTGTATGTAGTTTTTTCTAGAATTTCCTTGCTTAAAATTATACTTCCTATATGATGATCTATTCCCTCTTTATATTCTAAAACTCGTCCTATATCATGAAGTAAACCCACTCCATAAATAACTTCTTTTGAAATATCTAAATTATTTTCAAGAACTTTTATATATGCTATTCTTGAAAAGTTTAAAAAGTGCTCTAAATCATGCTTGCAAAAAATTCTATCTTTTTCTAGTATCTCTAGCTCATTTAAATATTTTTTATATCTCTCATTTTCAAATATTTCATTTACTTTTTTCATATATTACCTATTTAATAATCCTAACGTTTCGAATCTTAAATCTTTATCTTCCCTTAATATTCCTCTATATGTTGTTGTTATAGTTTTTGTTCCTGGTTTTTTAACTCCACGCATTGTCATACATGTGTGCTCTCCTTCAACCATAACTATAACTCCCTTTGCATCTAGATACTTCATTATGTCATCTGCAATCTCTGCCGTCATTTTTTCTTGTAATTGTGGTTTTTTCGCATGTATTTCTACACATCTAGCAAGCTTTGAAAGCCCTGCAACACGTCCATTTGGAATATATGCTATATGAGCCTTTCCAAAGAAAGGAACTATATGGTGCTCACACATTGAATAAAATGTTATATCTTTTTCTATTACTAAATCATCATTTTCAACTTCAAATGTCTTTTCAAAATATTCCTTTCCATCTTTGTTTATCCCAGCAAATATTTCTTCATACATTCTATATACTCTTTCAGGAGTTTCTATTAATCCCTCACGCTCTGGGTCTTCTCCAATTCCCTTTAATATAAGCTTTACGCCTTCAATTATTTGTTCTTTATTCATTTCCTTCCTCCATTCCCCTTACTTTATCTAGATATTTTTGTAAAGTTTCTAAAAAAATATCTTCTTTCTCAAATTTATAATCCCCTATTGATTTTATTTTCATTATCCCTATTATACTATTACTCATAAAAATTTCATCTATAAATTCTAAATCTTTTATCTTAAAATTTTTTAAGGTAACATTGCATTCCTTTATTAAAAACTCTCTTATAGTACCATTTAAAAGCCCTTCCTCTACTGATGGGGAATATATTTTTTTATCTTTCACAAAAAATATATTTCCTGTTGAGGTTTCACAAATATTCCCCTTTTCATTTATGAAAAGACAGTCATTATAGCCTTCTCTTAATGCCTCTTCTCTCTCTAAAATATTTTCTAAATAATTAAGAGATTTTATCTTATTTAAACTAGATGTTGAATTTCTAAGTACCTTACTTATACATAAATTAAAGCCTTTTTCATAATCTTCTTTTTTATATGGAATTTCTCTAGTTTTTAAAATTATATTTTTCTCAGTTACTATTATTTTTAAAACCCTATCTTCTATATTCATCTTTTTTATAATTTCTTTTATATTTTCTTTTACTTTTTTTAACCCAATAAGTTTTAATCCTTCATTTAATCTATTTATGTGAAAATCTAAAAACTCCGGCTTTTTTCTTACTAATATAGTTTCAAATAGGCCTTTTCCAAAAAATAATCCTGAATCTAAATTTATCTTTTCATTATCTATTATTATTTCCCTCAAAGCTTAACACCTCCATTAAAGCTTTTGCTTTTTGAAGAGTTTCCTCATATTCATCTTCTTCTAAAGATTCATAAGTTACTCCTCCTCCAACTCCAAAGTAAGCAGTATCCTCTTTCTTAAGTATTGTTCTGATTACAATATTAAAGTCACTATTCCCTCTTAAATCAAAATATCCTATACAGCCTGTATATAAATTTCTTTTTAATCCTTCAAGTTCTTCTATAACCTCCATAGCTCTTATCTTAGGTGCTCCTGTTATAGACCCTCCTGGGAAACATTCTTTAATTGCTTTAACACTACTTACCTCATCTTTTACCATTCCTTCAATAGTTGATACAAGATGAAATACAGTTTCATATTCTTCTATCTTAAAAAGTTCTGTTACATTTACAGTTCCCTTTTTACAAACCTTACTTAAATCATTTCTCTCTAAATCAACAATCATTAATAATTCACTTTTATCTTTTTCACTATTTATAAGTTCATTTTTATAAAACTCATCTTCTCTTTCATCTTTCCCTCTTGGTCTAGTTCCTTTTATAGGCCTTGTATGAATTCTTTTATCCTTTATTTGAATAAATCTTTCAGGTGATGAACTTATAATTTGAAAATCATCATAATTTGCAAATACAGAAAATGGTGCTCCATTTATCCTTCTTAATTTCTTATACATAGAAAAGCTATCTTTGTTTGTCCTGCATTTATACCTTTGAGTCATATTTGCTATATAAATATCCCCTTCTTCTATATAATCTCTCATCTTTTTCACTGCATCTATATAGCTTTTTCTATTAAAATTACTTTCAAATACTATATCTTCTTTTATGATTTTTTCTTTTTCTTTTTTAACTTGTTCTTCTAATTTTCTCTCTATCTTTTTTATACTTTCTATACACTTTTCTTCATTATCACATAAGGCCGTTATATATGTATTTTTATTTATCAAATCAAATATAACTATATTTTCATAAAGGTGAAATCTCATATCTGGAATCTCTATATCACTTGTACTTCTTTCTTCTATCTTTTCAAGCATTCTTCCTGTATCATATGAAATATACCCTATATATCCTCCTATTAAAGGAATTGATGATGGATAATTCACTTTAAAAGCCTCTATTCTTTTCTCTAATTCCTCAAAAGCTTCTCCCTCTATATACTCATCATTAATAAATACTTTTTTATCTCTACACTCAAAGCTATCAATTTTATTTAACCCAATAAATGAGTATTTTGATAACTTCTCATCTTCTTTTGAGCTATCTAAAAAAATTGAATCCTTTATTTTTAGTCTTTCAAATACTTCAACTGGAAGTAATTTTGTTTTTATTTCTACCATTTTTAACTTCATAATCTTACCCCTTGCAAATCCTTACAAACTCTTTTAAAACTGTATATCCCTCTTCTGTTAAAACTGCCTCAGGATGATATTGAACACCATATATTTTATAATCTCTATGCTCTATGCCCATAATAACTCCATCCTCTGAAACTGCTGTTACAACTATTTCACTTGGCAAGCTTTCTTTTTCTACAATTAAAGAATGATATCTAGTTACATTAAACTCTTTTTTCGCACTTTTAAATATCCCCTCTTTATTCGTAGTTATCTTGCTTATCTTTCCATGGATAGGTTTTTCACCCTTTACTATTTTTCCATTAAAGGCATATCCAATGCATTGATGACCTAAGCATACTCCTAGTATTGGAATTTCACCTTTAAAACTATGTATTATATCTATTATTTCCTTTGAATCCTTTGGAGCTTTTGGCCCTGGCGAAATAATTATTCCTTCTGGATTTAATTTACGTATATTTTCTACCTTTATCTCATCTCTTCTAAAGACTTCTACCTTTTCATCAAGTTCTTCAAAATATCTAACTAAGTTATATACAAATGAATCATAATTATCAATCATCACTAACATAATGCTTCCTCCTTCATTTCCCTTTTAACCATATCTAATTTGTAAATACTTTAAAACTCTTCTATTTTTAATTTAAATTAAAGAGTGTTTTATGATAAAATACTTTTAATACATTAAATTATAACACGCTATTATAAGAAAGGAGTTTTAAAAATGTTAAAATCAGAATTTCATGCTCATACTACTGCTTCTGATGGGATACTTTCTCCAAAAGAAGTTACTATGCGAGCTTTAAAAAACAAAGTCTCTTTTTTAGCTATTACTGACCATGATACTATTTCTGGTATAGACGAGGCAATTTTAACTGCTGAAGGAACTTCTTTAAAAATCATACCTGGAATAGAACTGTCTACAAACTTCAATGGTGAAAGTATTCACGTTCTAGGTTTTTTTAAAGATTCTTCATATAAAGATAAAGAATTTATCCAGATTCTTGATTCTATAAAAAATCGTCGTGTTTCTCGTGCAAAAGAAATTGTTCAAAAATTAGATGAACACTTCAATATAAAAATTTCCCTTGATAAAATTTTATCTAAAGATAGAGATGTTGTGGCTAGACCTCATATTGCACACGAAATTATAAATGCAGGATATGATTATTCTTTTGACCACATTTTTGATAATTTTATCGGAAAGGATAAGCCTGCTTATGTACCAACAAACAAGCTTTCTACTAAAGAAGGAATCGAAATTCTTCATAGGTTTAACGCTATTGCAATTTTAGCTCATCCTGTTTTAATAAAAAATTCAAACCTTAATGAATTTTTACCTTTTAACTTAGATGGAATTGAAGCTATTTATTATCAAAATACAAAAGAAGATGAAGAAAATTTAAAGAATTTTGCTAAAGAGCATAATCTTTTAATAACAGCTGGCTCTGATTGTCATGGAAATTTCGTTTGTGATACACGTCATGGTGATATCGGTGAAATGCTTATGCCATCTGAAGCTTTAAAAAACTTATTAACTTTATTAAATATTAGCTATTAACACACATGAAAAGGGATTGATATTGCTCAATCCCTTTTTTCTTATTCTATAGTTTTAGTTTCTTTATCGTCTAGGAATCCTTTATTAGAAGTAGTTGGATTACTTAATATTCCTGCCATTACTAAAATCCCTAGTACTGATGTAATTATTTCATTATAATTTTCAGGTAAAACATCTACCCCAAATCCTTTTAATACCATAGGTACTAAAGCTGCTACTGACACCCATAATCCGTAATTTTTAAATCTTGATAAGTCCATTTTTCATCCCTCCCTTTTTACTATTAATATATGATTCGACAAAAAGATGTGTGAATTCTTTTAAATAAAACAAAAAAAGAATTCATCTAACATTAACTGTTAAATGAATTCTCTGTATGTTTCTATGCTTCTTTTAAGAAAGCTACATATCCTTTTTTAGTTTCATATATATCAACTTTAGATGCTATTTCCCATGGTGCATGCATATTTTGAAGTGCTACACCACAATCTATAACTTCCATTCCATATTGTGCTAAGATGTAAGCGATAGTTCCACCGCCTCCTTGGTCAACCTTACCAAGCTCTGCAGTTTGATATGATACATCATGTTTTTCCATCATAGCTCTAAGAGCTGCCATGTATTCAGCATTTGCATCATTACATCCACCTTTTCCTCTTGAACCAGTATATTTATTAAATACTATACCTTTTCCAAAGAATGCACTATTTTTCTTTTCCATAACTGAAGGATAGTTTGGATCAAATGCTGCACTTACATCTGATGAAAGCATTCTTGAATTTGAAAGACATCTTCTCATTTTAAGTTCTGAGAATCCTTCTTTTCTATCCATAACTTCAGCAACCATGTTTTCAAAGAATTTTGAATGCATTCCTGTTGCTCCAATACTTCCAACCTCTTCTTTATCAACTAATAAACATACTGCTGTTCTGTCTATTTTTTCAACTTCTAAAAGTGCTAATAATGAAGCATATGAACAAACTCTATCATCATGTCCATAAGCCATAACCATACTTCTATCTAATCCATAATCTCTTGAAGGTCCTGCAGGTACTATTTCAAGTTCTGCTGATAAAAAGTCTTCTTCTTCAAAATCATATTTTTCTTTTAATAATTTTAAGATGTTTGCTTTAACAGCATTTTTTTCTTCACCTTTAAGTGGCATACTTCCAACTAAAACATTTAAATCTTCCCCTTCAATAACAGTTGCAGCTTTTTTACCTAATTGATCAGCTGATAAATGTATTAAAAGATCTGAAATTCCAACAACAGGATCAGTTGCCTCTTCTCCTATTACAACATCTATTTTAGAACCATCTTTTTTAGCTACTACACCATGAATTGCAAGTGGCAGAGTAACCCATTGATATTTCTTAACTCCACCATAATAGTGAGTTTCTAAAAGTGCTAATTCTGAATCTTCGTATAAAGGATTTTGTTTTAAGTCAAGTCTTGGAGAATCAACGTGGGCTCCTAAGATTTTTAACCCTTTTTCTAATTCCTCTTCACCTATTACAAAAAGAGCTAAAGCTTTGTCCATATTGTTAGCATATACTTTATCTCCAGCTTTTAAGCTTTTACCTTCTTTTATTACACTTTCTAAATCTACAAAACCAGCTTTTTCTGCTATTTCAATAGACTCTTTTACACACTCTCTTTCAGTTTTGCATTTTGACATAAAGTCTTTATATCCATCACAAAAAGAAAATATTTCTTTTATTCCTTTTTCATCATACTTTTCCCAAGCATTTTTCATTTCCATATTCAATTCCTCCTTAAATATATCTATATATTATAGGCAGTCTTATTCTTAATTATCACTAATTTGATTCATCCTGCTTTCTATTATATCTACTGGTGTTTCTTTAGACATTAAGGCATATCTATAATTAACTGCGGCTGCTTCTACAATTACTGCTATGTTTCTACCTGGTCTTATAGGAACTGTTAGCTTTCTAACTGGAACTCCTAATATATCCATATATTCAAAGTTTGTTCCAAGTCTGTCATAGTCTCCGTCATTTTTCCAATGTTCAAAATGCATTACAAGTCTAATATCTTTTTCTTGTAATATTGAACTTAGTCCATAAAGAGAAGATACATCTATTATTCCAATTCCTCTTACTTCAAGCATTCCTATAGTTATTTGTGGTGAAAAACCAATAAGGTCTCCATCAATTTCTTTTATATCAACAGCATCATCTGTAACTAATCTATGTCCTCTTTTTATAAGTTCTAAAGCAACTTCACTTTTACCTATTCCACTCTCTCCAGTTATTAATATTCCAATTCCATATACATCTACAAGAACCCCATGTAATCTTGTTTCAGGTGCAAGTTTATCAGCCATGTACACTGTTAACTTACTAATAAATTTAGTTGTAACAAGGTTACTTCTTAATACCCATACCTTTTTCTCTCTTGCATATTTCAAAAATTCATCATGTGGTACTAAATCTCTTGTTATTATTATACATTTTACTGGAAAACTAAAATATTTTTTTAAACGTTTATTTCTTAGTTCTACTTGCATATCATCTAAGAAACTCCATTCTGCTTTTCCTATAACTTGTATTCTTTCTGGAGTAAAATAGTTGTAGAAACCTGAAAGTTGAAGCCCTGGTCTATTTATATCACTTACAGTTATAACCTCGTCTTTCTCACCTTCTACTATAATTTCTAAATCAACATCTTTTATTAATTTTTTAACAGTTACTGCCATATTCATCCCCTCTATTTCTTTTTATATTCTATTCCTTTTAACTGTGATCTTAGATTTCCTTTTACAGCATCAACATATCTTTTTCTTAATGCTTGTTGAACTTCCTTTTCACTATCACTTAAGCCTTCATCTTTTGACTTTTTATATAATTCATTTATTTTAGCTGTTACTTCATCTATTGATAATTTTTCTACGTCTTCAATTTTAATGTTTTCCATAAAATTCATCCTCACTTTCATTTGTATATAATATTATTCTACCTATATTTAATTATATAAGCAAATTATTGTACTTTCTATAAATTTTATATTTTTTAATTTATATTTTTTTCGACACTTCTTTTCAAAAAACCTCTAATAAATTTCTTTATCTTTCCTTTTTCAACATATATCCATTTATTTTTTGGCATTTTATGTAAAATAATAAAGAACGATTTTACTCCCTTTTATTCCATTTCTTGTTATAATATGACTACAAACTTTATTATTCATCAAGAAAGGAGATGTTTATATGACATTTAGACAATTAAAAAGAAAAATCAACTTTAAAAAATTACTTTTAAATAAGCTAATTATTTTTATAAATCCTACAAACAAATTTATGGTTAATTTATCCGTGAGTTTAGATAAAGACGTTTCTTTGTACCAACGTTGCCTTTATAAACGTTATAAAAGTCGTATTCTTTCTCATTCTACAGCTACTAGAAAAAGACTTATTGCTTAACTTAATAATCTTAAAGAAAACAAGCTCTACTACAAGGACTAATTCTAAAGAAAGCTTGTTTAAATCTTTTTTCTTTCACCAATTCCATCTAATATATTTTTAGACTCTGGTAACCTACTTTAGAAGTTATTAGAGTCTTTTAATTTATTCTTCTCTCTTATTTTTCTCTTATATACAAAAAAAATACCTCACTACGAGGTATTATCTTCAAAAAATAAATTCCCAAACATGCCGTTTGCCCATATATTCAAGACCTGCCTCTCGCAGGTGGGTTTCACTCAATTTAACTTTTGCCTTCTTCTGCATAAAATGAAGCTTTCGCTTTGAAGCCCGACATATTTAAATCTATTGCAAATCCCGAATATATAATGTAGGTTGAATATTAAAGGCTTGGCGAACATCTCAGGAATGTTATGTCTTTATTATAGCATATTTTATTTTTATTTCAACTTTTAATTTTTGTAAAATCTTAGGCTATTAGTTTAAGTAATCGTTTAAAAAACCTTCTAAATCTCCTTCAAATTCATCTATGCAAAAAGCAATTCTAAATTTTATATAGTCTAATGTATTTGCATCAATGTTTAACTCTTGTGATTTCCCTGTAATTTCTAACTCATCTCCAATGTCATCCACTATACTTTCTACATTATCTTTAGCAATATCTAACAAATATGGAATATAATAATCTGTTCTCCATTCATCACTATCTTGTTCTAAATCACTTTCTTCATTTGCATATGCCTTAGCACCTTCAATTTCTTCTCTATCAAAGTCATAAAAGCATTCAACGATACATTTTTCATCATCTGCTTTTATTTCTTCTATTTCAGTTAATCCATTTTCTTGTAGTAATTCTATTATATTTGCTAAATCCATTTTTTCTCCTCCTAATATAAAAGCTTCTTATACTCTTTTTTTACAGCTTGGAATTCATTGTCATCTTCAACTATATTAAGCTCTTCTTTTTCATCAACTACGTCTATTCTAAACATATGAATTTCTCCATCTGCATTATCTTCTACTGATGTTAATAATAAATAGTCTTTATTGTTTTCTTCTAAGAATACTTTTGCAACTACTTCAAAATCTACTTTGTTTCCCTCTTCATCTCTAAATGACATTATATCTTTAATTTCCATCATTTCACTCTCCTTTGTTTTCTATAACATATTATAATTTCTCTTTTCTATAAATTCAATTTAAATTTTAAAATTCTTTTGTACAATTATAATTTATGCACTTTATTATAAATTATTATAGCTAAGAAAACATATTTAAGACCTCTTCTTAAATTTCTCTTAGCTATAATTATTTTTTCTATTTTTTGATAAGTTCTGTTAACTTATCTCTTTTTATTACATATTCACTATGAAGTGCTCTCGTTAATGAAACGTATAAAAGTCTTTGATCTAATATATTATTTCCATACTTTTCTTCACTTGGATTATAAATAACACTACAATCAAACTCCAACCCTTTTGTTAAATATGATGGTATTATTATTAAATCTTCATTAGATTCCTTTTCTTTTCCCTTTATTCTCTTAAATTTATTTTTACTATTTTTCTTTATTATTTTTTCTATAGCTTCTGCTTCATTAGAATCTTTTGTTATAATTGCAATCATATTTTTGCCTTGAAGTCTTACTGTTTCTATAATTTTATCTATTTCACTTCCAACTTCTTTATCAGTATCACATTCTAATATTTTAGGTTTTTCCCCATGTCTTAAAACTGGCTTTGCATCCTTAAGTCCTAGATTTTGTGCCTCTAATGCCCCCTTTGCAAAATCTATTATTTCAACTGTTGAACGGTAACTTTGACTTAAGCTTATATAGGTTGCATTTCCTTTAAACAACCCCTTAGTTATAACTTCCCAGTCCTTAAGACCTTTATAATAATAAATTCCTTGTGCTATATCTCCAACTAAAGTCAATGAATTCCCTTTAGCAAGTTCATTAACAAGATATACTTGGAATGGACTATAATCCTGTGCTTCATCCACAACTATATGCTTAAACTTTTCTTCTTCATCAATTCCTTCAAGTAAGACTCTTATATAAAGAAGTGCTGCTAAATCATCTTCATCTACCATTCCTTCTTCTTTTCTTTTTATGAATTCCTCTCTCATAAAATTTTCTAATACTTCAGGAATTTTATAATCAGTTGCTATTTTAAACATTTCCTCATCAAGCATAAAGTTTTCATACACTTGACTTGAATCAATCCCTCTCCATTTTTTAAAATATTCACTTACAGTAGATTTTGAATTTTTTCTTATACTTTCTTTAACTTTATCTCTTTCATCATAGCTTTCTACTAAAGCTTTTCTTCTCTCATCTTTATCTTCAATTGTATTTTTTATCTCTTTTATCTTAGGTTCCCATCTATTATCAAAGCTTAAAATTAAACTTTCTGTTTTTTCCTTTATTTTAAGACTTAAATATCTTTTTATTTCATCTTTTCTTTTATTTATAGGATATGATTTTAAATCCTTTAAATAAAGTCTCATTATCTCTTTCTTAGAAAATAGCACTTCACCCTCAACAATTATGTCTTCAATCTCTAAAGCTCTTCCTTCAACTAAAGTTATATATCTATCAATCATTGTTTTAAAGGTTAATGAACCTCTTATCTTTGCTGAATTTACAATAAGTTTTTTTTCCTCATCTGTACTTTCTAAAAGACTTTTTAACTTTTCATCTTTATTATAAATTTTCCCTTTAAGTTTAGCCTTCTTCTTTACTAACTCCTCAAAAGTACTTTGTGTAACTTCATGTGCTCCTAAATTTGGAAGTATGTCTGATATATAATCTAAAAACAATTTATTAGGTGCAAGAACTAAAATGTCTTCACCACTCATAGTTTCTTTATATCTATAAATAAGATATGCAAGTCTATGAAGTGCTATTGTTGTTTTTCCTGAACCTGCTGAACCTTGAACTATTATAGGTAAGTTTCTTGGCCATCTTATGATATCATTTTGTTCCTTTTGGATAGTTGCTACAACCTCTTTTAACTTCTTTCCTCTACTCTCTTCAAGGTTTATTTTAAGAAATTCATCTACAAGCCCCTGACCTTCTTCACCATTTATCATAAGTTCATTTAAGCCTTCATCAAAAACTCTTTCAAGTTCAAACTCCTCATCAAATAAAAACTTTCTCTTTAAAGATAATTCACCATCAATAATCCCTGCTGGTGCTTTATAACTAGCTTCTCCACCTGTTCCACTATAATAAAGGTCTGCAACTGGTGCTCTCCAGTCTACAACAATCTCATCCCCACTTTCGCTATCACTTATCCCACTTTTACCAATATATATTTCTTCAACCTTTATAGTCTTATGCTCTCTAAAATCGACTCTCCCAAAGTAAGGAATATTAAACGCCTCTTCATACTTTGCAATGTCCTTCTTAGCTAAATTTAAAGCCTTTAAAGTTGCATCCTTCTCCATATTGTACTTCCCCTTAGTTTCCTTACTAAGAGTTATATATTTATCTGAAACACCATCTACATAGCTTTCTTTTCTTTTAAGTTCATCATTTATAAGCTTTCTCTTCTTCTCTAAAATCTCTTTTTCTTCCACTAAAGCCTTAGCCTTCATAATTTCCACCTCTTTTTCTCTTTATTAAAGCGCTACCTTTAATAATATCTTTTTTCATTGAACTTTTCAATTGAATAAATCAAAAAGCTAAAGATACTTAACACTTAAATATCCTTAGCTTCTATTTTAAAGTAGTGGTGATAATAATCTGCTTATTGATTCTAGTATTTTTTGACCTTTTCCTCTTTTTCTAAACTCTTCTTTTATAAGTTCTGTTGAGTCTTTTAAGTCATTTGAAAAGTCTTTTTCTGATTTTATTGCTATGTCCTTGTTGTACATAATTGATACTATTTCAAAATCTAGTCTAAAGCTTCTTATGTCCATATTTGCACTTCCTATGCTTACTACTTCTGAATCTATTGCTAAAACTTTTGCATGTACGAAGCCTTTATTATAGTAGTATATTTTTGCTCCTGCTTCTACTAATGGCTCTACATATGAATTGGCTACCCATTTTAAGAATTTTCTATCTGGATTTCCTGGTATTATGATTCTAACATCTATTCCTGATAATGCAGCAAGTCTTAAGCTTTCAAGCATTACATCATCTGGAATAAAGTATGGCGTTGTCATTCTAATAGACTTTTTGGCTGCCATTATCATTTTTACATAAGCATTTTTTATATACTCATCCTTATGGTCTGGTCCACTTGTAACAATTTGCATTGCTACATCTCCCCTATTTAAATCACCTTTATAAATAAATTCATCTAACTCTTCTACTTCTTTTTTAGCAGCATAACACCAGTCTAAGACAAACCTCTCATTAATATCATTTACTGCATTTCCACTTATCCTTATATGAGTATCTCTCCAGTTTCCTATCTTTTCATCTCTTCCTAAATACTCATCTCCAACATTGTATCCACCTATATATGCAAATTCTCCATCTATAACAACTATCTTTCTATGATTTCTATAATTTGCTCTTGGATTTATATATGAAAGAATTCTTGGAAAAAATGATGCAAATTCTCCACCTAATTTTAGATACTCATTAAGCTTTCCACCTCTAGTTAATGCTGTTGAACCAAAGTCATCAACTAAAAGTCTTACCTTAACACCCTCTTTTAATTTTTTTTCTAATATATTTATAATTTCTGTTCCTATATTATCTTTTCTAAAAATATAATAATCAATATTTATATACTTTTTAGCATTTCTTAAATCCTCTAATAATGAATGAAATTTTTCTTTTCCCGTAACAAATACCTTTACATCATTATTTAAGATATATCTTGATGAACAGTTATTATAATTCATTTGAATAAGATCTAAATATTTTTCATTTACATCCTCATTTTTCAGATTCTTTTTATCCACCTTTTCAAAATCTTTAGCTTTATATTCATCTATCTTAGCTTTCTCTTTAAATAGTTTTCTACCACTAAAGTTTTGCCCTACTAATAAATAAATTATAAATCCAATGTATGGCAGTATAAAAAATACTAAAATCCACGCTAATGTTGTTGTTGGATTTTTTCTATCTACAAAAATAACTATTCCTGCAAATATAAGATTTAGTATAAATAGTATAATCTGTAATGCTACTACTATTTCAGACCAATGCATAAATTTATTCACTCCTCATTTGTTTAATTTTAGATAATACATATAACTATACTATACCTTTTATCACTAGTTTTAATTCTTCCATAAATTTAAAAGTTTTTTAATCTTTTAATACTAAATTTTCATTGTCAGAAACTATTTCTACTTCATTTACTTCTTTTTTAGCTTTTAGTTTACCTCCATTTATATTTGTTGCCTTTAATATTCCATAAGAAAGTCCACCATCAACTAAATGATGAATAAGTCCTCCAACTCCTGTAACTATTAATAGATTAAATAAATCAAAACCTACAAATGGTATTACTACTAATGCTTCTAATCCCCCATGTAAAACTGATGTATAAATTGTAGTTTTTAAATATCCTTTGTTTTTGTCTATCATTTTTGCACCTATATACCCAACTATTATATGAGTACTTGCTCTAAACACAACTGGCATAGGCATTCCTGCAAGTAAAAATCCAATTGTTGAACCTATTCCAACCACAACTGCAACCATTGGTGAAATTAACATACTTATAAACATTGGTACATGGGCTGCAAGTGTAGCTGAAAATGGTGGGATGTATATTTTCAAAAATCCAAACTGAATTGGAATGATAATAGCTAATGCTATTAAAAGTGCTGCATAAGTTAATAATTTTGTTTTTTCTCTCATAATTTGTATAAAGACCTTTCTGGTCTTACCCCCCTTTTTATTAAGTGTATATACACCAGTATACACCATTTTTGCAAAATGTAAATATAGAACTTTTATTCTTGATTTTACCAATTTTTAACTTTATAATTTAACTAACTAAAGTATTAACGTTTTAAAAAGGAGATGTGTAAATGAATGAACAAATTATTATTACTATAACCTTTTCCCTGTATCTTTTACTTATGCTTGGAATTGGTTTGTACTTTTACAAAAAAACTAAAAATCTTTCTGATTATGTTTTAGGTGGCAGAAGCCTTGGCCCTTGGGGGACTTCAATAAGTGCTCAAGCTTCAGATATGAGTGGTTGGCTGCTCTTAGGTTTACCAGGTGCAGCATACCTTACTGGTCTCTCTGGTTCTTTTTGGATGGCTACTGGACTTGCTATTGGAACTTATCTTAATTGGAAGATAATCGCTAAACGTCTTAGATTAGAAACTGAAAAATACAATGATTCTTTAACTATTTCTTCTTATCTTCAAAATAAATTTGAAGATAAAAATAATCTTCTTAGAATTTTTTCTGCAAGCTTTATATTAATATTCTTTTTAATATATACAGCTTCTGGATTTGTAGCTGGTGGAAAGCTTTTTCAAACTGTCTTTAATATTCCTTATACTTATGCAGTATTACTTTCGGCAGTTGTAGTTATTTTATACACCTTTCTTGGTGGGTTTATGGCTGTTTGTTATACAGATATTATTCAAGGATTACTTATGTTTTTCACATTATTAATTCTTCCTATCATAGTTTTATTTTCTGTTGATAGTAGTGCTTTAAGCAGTCTTAATATGGAGCTTTTAAATCCTTTTAATGTGGAAATGCTAACTGGAAGTTCTAGTTCTTCATTTTTAATTTGTGCAATTAGTATTATTTCATCTTTAGCTTGGGGTTTAGGATATTTTGGACAACCTCATATTCTTTCTAGATTTATGGCTATAAAAGATGCTAGCCTTATGAAAAAATCAAGAATTATTGCTATGGCTTGGGTTATCCTATCTTTAATTGGTGCTACCTTAGTTGGGCTTATAGGAAGTGTTGTAATTCCTAGTGTTCCTGCTGGAGATTCTGAAAGAATTTTTATGATTCTTGTACAAAAATACGTTCCTGTACTTTTATCAGGAGTTTTACTTTCTGCAATTTTAGCAGCTGTTATGAGTACTGCTGATTCACAGCTTTTAGTAACTGCCTCTACCTTCTCAGAAGACTTTTATAAAACATTAATTAATCCTAAAGCTTCTGATAAAACTTTAGTTTTAGTAAGTAGATTAACAGTAATTTCTGTTGCAATTTTAGCTTTTATTATTGCCTTAAATCCAAATAGCTCAGTTCTTTCTTTAGTATCCTATGCTTGGGCTGGCTTTGGTTCTGTATTTGGACCTGTTATACTTTGCTCTTTATTTTATAAAAAAATGACTAGAAACAGTGCACTTTTTGGAATGATTACAGGGGGAGTTGTCTCTGCTTTATGGCCTTTACTAAAAGACTTCTTCCCAAACATTACATTCTTTTCTTTATATGAAATTATTCCAGGATTTTTAGCATCACTTCTTGTAATTTATTTATTTAGAAAAAAAGAAGTTAAGTCTTAAAAAATAAGCACAATAGAGGGCTTCTATTGTGCTTATTTTTAATCTTCAATCATATATTTTTGCTCTTTTAATGCCTTTATTAATCTTTCATTTTCTTCTGTTCTAAGTATACATACTCTAAAGAAATTTTTGTCTAAACCTTCAAAAGAAGTACAATCTCTTATTATCATTCCTTTTTTAGCTAGATTTTCGTACAATAGGCTAGATTCTTTTCCATTCTTTATTTCACAAAGAACAAAATTTCCCTTTGTTTCATAAACCCTTATATAATCCACAGTTTTTAATCTTTCCTGTAAATTTTTTATTTCTCTTTTCACATGAATTAATGTTTTTTCTATAAATTCTGTATCTCTAAACATCTCTTCACCCATTATTGTAGCTAAAATATTTATATTCCATAAAGGTAAAGCTTTCTTTATCTTTTCTTTTATCTCTTCATTTCCTATAAGTCCATAACCAAGCCTTATTCCTGGTGTACTGAAGAACTTTGATGTTCCTCTTATAACATATAAATTTTTATACTTATCTACAAGACTTGCAGAACTATAAATTTCTTTATGGGTAAATTCAATATATGTTTCATCCACCATAAAGAAAGTATTTTCATTACTTTTTATTATTTCCTCTATTTCACTTCTTTTAAAGCAAAAACCTGTTGGATTATTTGGGTTACATATTATTACTAAATCATAATTTTTTTCTTTTATCTCTTTTTTAAAATCTTCTAAGTCAACCTTAAAATCATCCTCTTTCTTCGTAAAATATTTTTCTATTCTACATCCTATCTTCTTTAAATCTTTTTCATATTCTGAATATGAAGGATATAATATTAATGCCTTCTTTGGGTTTATGCAATCTACAAAAGAAACTATAAGCTCCGTAGCTCCCCCTCCAAGTAATATATTATCTTTATTACAATCTGCATATTCAGAAATGGCTTTTCTTAATCCTATGTACTCTGGGTCTGGATATATTGAAACTTTATCAATATTCTCTATAACCTTATTCTTCCCTTTTTCTGATGCTCCAAAAGGATTTATATTTGAACTAAAATCAGATAAATCTTCCTTTTTTATTCCTAAAGTCTCCTCTAAATCAAAAAGATTAGCTCCATGTTTTTCACTCATATCATTCACTCCTAACTTTCCCTTTCTATAATAACATATCATTTATATTTTAGTCATATATTACTCCTCTTCCTAATATAATATTGTAAAGTAAAAAGTTAAACATTTACTTAAATAAATTTTGAGGTGAGAGATATGTCAATAGAACAACAAAAATTACAACTAGAAGCTAGACTACACTTATTAAGCAACAAAGGAACAAGCCCTAAAATAGTTGCTAAATTAAAAAGAAAACTTAGAAATTTACAAGAAAATAATTAGTAAATTTAAAATGGCTATCATTAACAAAAATAATGATAGCCATTTTCTTTATTCTAGACTAGTTTTTTCAATTTTTTATTATGTGATACAAAGCCTCTTATATCTTCAATATCCCACTCTGACAATTCACTACCACGAGCTTCTTTTAATAACAAAGTACATTGTTCAATATCAGTTGAGTTTCCTACAATATCACCTATTTCTTTTATATGTTTAGTGAATTTTATAAAGTCTTCTTTATTATATAAAGGATGATGTGCTGGTATATAAAAGTTTGAATTAATTTTAAAAAGCTTTTCTAAATAAGGATATAGCTTTTCTCTTGAATAGCTCCATTCTCCATGATACATATCAAGGTACATTGAATCACCCATAAATGTAACCTTTTCTTCAACTGCTGTAACCAAACAGGAATCTGAAGCATGGTCCACATTCACCCTTTCCACTTTAACCTTTACTCCACCTAAATCAATTAATATTTCATCATCAAATATTATATCTGCAGATGGAATTTCAAAATTTCTATCATTGTTTGGATGCTCTATTTTTATATGTTCCTCACAAAACTCTATCTCTTCCCCTGTTAAAACTCTTTCCCTAATAGCTTTATCACTCCAACTCAATTCCTTCATCCATTTTAACTTTTCATTAGACCTTTTATTTACTATGTTAATTGCATCAATGGTAGTAATTCCAAATACATGGTCCCAATGCCAATGAGTTAAAACAAGATACTTTATCTTAGGAATATTAAGCTTTTCCACATAACTTAAAAACTCTTCAGCATGTGCCTTTCCATTCCCTCCATCAACAACAAGTGAACACTTATCACCAACAATCAATCCAAGTACTGGTCTATCACCTTGCTGAACAAAATCCATATAATACACTCTATCAGTTAATTTATTTAACATAATACTCTCCTTAAATACACTTCTTTTCAAATTCATCTTATTGTAACATATTTTTAAATCTAACTACCTATGATACGCTTCACCGTAACTACGCTCAACCAAAAGTGGTGATAATTTAAAGACTACATCTACGTAGTCCTCAAACACCATAACTTTCTCTACATATAACGCAATAAACTTCTTTATAAGTTGCTTCTCCCTTTGTTCTAATATATCTTTATGTTGCTTAAATATCTTCTTTAAATAAGAAGCTGTAATTGGTTCTGTATCTGGATAACTTAATTTAGTCTCTTCCAATTGAATAACTAAACCTTCTTTCTCTTCTTCTAATTTAGATAGCCTGTCCATTAAACTAGCATGTCTATTCCCTTCTGCAACTGCTAATAAAATGTTTTCTATATCCTTTTCTATTTTAGATAACTTATTTTTAGTAAATTTTAATTCATCTTGCAATTGTTTTCCTTTAGTATTTGAAAACTTACTTAACTCTTTCACTAAATAATTTATGGCTTGATCTGAAAAAATAACTTTCTCCATCTCTGTTAAAATATATTCTTCTATTATATCTCTTTTTATACTTTTAGTATGATCCTTGCTATCCCCTGATTTTGAAGTACAACGATACATTATATACCTTAACTTTTCTCCATTATTTTTATAATAAGATATATTGCCATTCATTTTAGCACCACACTCACCACATTCAATCAACCCAGAAAGCAAATAAACTTCTTTTGCATTGTAGGTATTATGGATTTTTTTATTTCTTTCCATAATTCTCTTAACTTCTTCAAAGTCCTTTTTATCAATAATAGCTGACATTCCACCCTCTATTTTAATTATTTGGTCTTCATCCTTTGATTTGTGAGAATTCCTCTTTCCATCTACATTCTTTGCTTCTGCTTTATTGTAAGTATAAGTTCCAATGTATTTTTCATTCTTCAAGATATCTTTTATTGTAGATACTGTAAACTTATTTCCCTTTGCTGTCTTTAATCCTTTTTTATTTAACTCACTTACTATATCATTATATCCACTCCCGTTAATATAACCCTCAAATATAAATCTTATAATTGGAGCAGTTTCCTCATTTATTAAATATAATTGTGTTTTAGGATCTACTGAATATCCTTAAATATACTTTTTCCATTTTGAACAAACGACTCTACACTCACTTCATAACCATCTATATATTCTTCTGCAATAAATTCCTCTTTAAAATTTCTTTTTATTACTTGCTTTTTAGATTCTTCTGCTTTTGTTGTATACTTCCACGCTTCACCTATCTCATCTTCTGAAGATATCTTACTTATCCCCAAACTAGCTTGTCTATTTGTTGGCTTAAAAATAATATCACTACCTTTATAGAAATATTTTAGTTCTTCCAAAGAGTCAATTTTTTCAAATCTAGGGTGAGGAATGTTACACTTTTTACAAAAATCTCTTAGTAAAATTTTATTTGTTAATATTTTTTATGCCTCTATTCCTATTCCTCGTAATTCGAATTTAGAAATAATTTCAGCAGCAGCTCTTACAGCATAATCTCGTATAGCGTATACTCCATCTATCTTGTTAGACTCATTTATATACTCTACAGCTTCCATAAACTCTAAATCATTCATATACTTGCTAAAAATCAAGTCTCCAACAATTGGTGATTTAATTATTTCCTTTTTTTTAAAATTATTTGCTATAAATAATTCTTCTTCTTCAACAATAAATATTTTTATATCATTTCTATACTCTAAATTTTTTATAATCAAAGGTGAATACCCAATTAACAATAAATTTTTCATACTTTTCTCCTTCAATAATATCTAAAATATTTAAATTTCAGATATTAACTTTGCAATAGCTTCTATATGAGTATTGTTAGTACCACAACACCCACCAATTACTTTTATATTTTTTCCAAGCAAAGGCACTAAACTTTTAATATATTTAATTGCATTACTTGTTTCTAAGACTCCAGAGTCATTTAATTTATCGTATTCTTTATCTGAAGCATTACATTGAATTCCTCTGAATCTTTCTCTAACTATTTCATTATTATTAACCTCATTTTCTAATGCCCGAAACACTACAGTGGGATATACACAATTAGACATATAAAATAATGGTTTATTCTCAGTTCTACAATCTATTTCTTTAATAGCATCTGAAATAAATGTTCCATCTAATAAAGTCCCTTCTTTATTTATCATAAAACTTATAATATATGGAATATTTGTGTCACTCATCGCTTTAGCTATACCTAATGATTCTATTAATGTAGGCATTATACCTGCATATAAAAAATCTATTTTTGTTTCACTGAATAACTTTGCTTGCCATGAATGGAACTTATATGCACTTTCAACAGTGTGTTCTGTTGTATTGCTATAGGCATCTCCACTACATCCCATTAGTCCCCCTATAAATATTTTATCAGTATTAAATTCTTTTCTAATATCTTCGATCATATTTACATTATCTTTTATAATGTTCTTATCATAAATTGAATTATTAATTCTTTCAAAATTCGCTCTTCTAGTTGGCGTAGTAATCATAATAGGAATATTATATTTAATTGAAGTTTCAATATATTCTTTATAAATAAATTTTATTTTTTCCTTATTCACATCATCATAAACTATATTAGCTAACGCAACATTATTATCAATATTAATATGAAACTCATGCTTTAATCTTTCTAAAATTGCACCTTCCATAAGTATATATTTTGAACTTTTTATATATTGCATTAATTTATTTCTCACAATTCATACCTCCACTTTTATATTTAATATTCCATAAAATATTTCCCCAACAGTGATAATGCCGAAATTCATATAAGTTATTCACAGATTCCGATAAAATTATTTTTTCATATTGCTTTATAAATTGGTCTATTTCGATGTGCTTATCTTGTAAATTTAATATATCTATTATATTTCTCTTATCTCTTATAACATGAGTTCCCCAACCATAATTTAATGTATTTAGTAAATATTCCTTTAACTTTTTTTCTTCTTGATTATCATCATCTAATACTTCTATAAATATCTTCTGATATACTGGATAATATGCAACTTGATGTAATCCACCATTCAATCTAAAATTCGATAAAAATGATATCATAACTATAATTATAAAAATATTAGGAACAATTTTTTTCTCCATTAATAAATTAGTTATATTTTGAATATTATTTTCTATTTCTATTTCATCATCAATAATAATCTTGTTTTTAAGAAACTTAACAGGTTTTATTTTATTATTTGATATATACCAAAAGAAATCTGTTTGATTTGGTATCATTTCTAAACAAATATTTTCTTTTTCTTTCTGAAATAACTCTAAGATTTTATTTTGAATATTAATGTTATTAAAAATCTTATATACAAAAGATTTTTTACTCCTTAAATGTTCTAATAACAACTCTGAATAAAAATTTTCATCTATAAACACTGGAGTATATTTTTTTTTACTATCTATTCTATTCCATATTTTTATATTTGCATTATTAAATGCATTAATTGCACACTTATATGTTTCATTCCCTATTATAGTTTTACATTCTACTATGAAATTTTCTACCTTTTCCACACACTCTTTACCAAATGATGTTTTCTTATCCATATAATCCTCCTTAAGAAATTTTATTTATAGATTAACTATATACCAAATTTAAAAATAATAAACCTATGCTCTACCTTAAACCCTACTTCTTATTTAATACAATCTGACTTTTTACTTCTTCTTTATATTCTTCTGTTATTTCTTTTAATGAAAAGATTGTTGGTAGCATTAACATTATAATTGCTACTCCTATTATCCCTCTTATATCTATTTCTATTTCTCGCTCCATTAAAACTTCTATTTTTCTTTTTAGGCTTTTTTCTTCTATTTTTTCTTTTTCTAATCTTTCTTCTAATTTATTATAAAAATCTTTTCCAAGCTTTTGCTCGCTAAAAGTCTTTTTGAAGCTATTTTTAAGTTCTTTTTCTAATCTATCATTTTTCATATTTTAAAAGCTCCTTTTCTAAAGCATCTTTTCCTCTTTTAAGCCAAGTTTTTATTGTTCCTTCTCTTTTTTCTAAAACTTCACTTATTTCTTTTATTTTTAAATCTTCATAGTAATAAAGATATAAAACTGTCTTGTATTCTTTTTTCAATCTTTCTAGTGCTTCTAATAAATACCCTTTTTCTAAATTTTCAATGACTTTTTCTTCATAGCCTTCTTCTTTTATAAATGTTATATCTTCAATATTATTGTATTTTTTTTCTCTTATACACATTGTTTTGCAAGTATTTATTGTAATCTTATATATCCATGTATATATTGCACTATCGCCTTTAAAATTATCTAAATATCTATATATTTTTATTAAGGCTTCTTGGGTTATATCTTTACTCAATTCTTCATTTCTTGTATAAAGCTTTGCTAGATTATATATTCTATCACTAAATTCTAGTACAATATCCTCAAAAGCTTTTTCCCTGTCGCTTTTTATAACCCTTAAAACCTCAGTCCCTCTCATTATTTCCATAAAATTTACTCCTCGCTTTCATACATCTGATAAAAGCTTTCATATTCCCCTTTTAAATAACTAATCTCATCTTTATTTTCGTTTATTTTATAAAGCTCCTTTAGTAAAACTTCCTCTGATTTTTTTGCTTTATCTAATCTTTCCTTTGTATAAAACTCCTTCAAATTCATACTGTAATCAAATGTATAGTGATTAGTATTTAATCGAATTAAAGGATATATATATTCTGGTCTGTATCCCTCTTCTTTTATTTTATTTAAAAGGAACTCTTCCCCTTCTTCAATTTTACCTTCATTTAAAAGTTTTATTCCTTCATTTTCTTTTACTTCTTTTCCTTCTATATTTGTTTTTATTCTATTAGAATTTATTATTATTTCTTTTCCATTTACTATTTTTATTGCCTTTACTTCTACATAGTCAATCTCATCCTTTTTGTACCTTCCCCCATAAGAAGTCTCATCAATTTGCCCCATTTCCATAACAGGTTCCCCACCTCCTATTATGTCAGCTTCATCTCTTGTATCCATAAGATATTCTCTTCTTATATAAGTTTTAAAGGTACCAAAGCTTCCATTAATCAATGGAACTGAAACTTTATTTTCCTTTGTTTTTATCCCTTCATGCATTCCACTTATCCCATCTATAAACATAAGTGATGTATAGTAATAATCGGCTCCCTCTACTTTTTCAAAGTTTATATCAAATTTATTTCCTTCAAGTTTTAAATTCTCATCTACATCTATTTTCATTCTTTCTTTATAATCTAAATTTACTTCATATATCTTATTATTTTTTGTATTTTCTAAATATTTTTCTTCAGTAAAATATTTTTCTCCAATATCTACAGATAAAATAGGAGATACATTTGTAATTTCCATCTCTGGCATTTTTTTTATTTCATAATTACCATTTTCATCTGTATAAATAATATTTCCATTTACCTGCCCATAACTTAAACTACTTGTATATTCACTAAATCCAACTTGTCCAACTATAATTGGCACATATTTTAAAGGCTTTCCTTCTAAAGTAATCTTTCCTTTTATAGTTACATCTCCTACTATTTTTTCACCTTTTCCCTCATTGTCATATTTCACTAATTCATATACTCTTGGAACATTTATAGTGTCACCAAGTTCTTGTAAAAAGCTTTTTTCATTATAAAATTTCATTTTATCACCAAGGTTTCTTTTATCAACATTATAATAATCCATATCTATGGAAAGCATTTTTTCTACAATACCATTTCTACTTTCTTTGTAATATTCTTTATAAAGCTTCTTAGCCTCATCTATATTTCCTTCCATTATCTTTAATTGAATATCTAAAACCTTTCCTGCTGAATTTTCCTTATAACTCTCTTTCTTTAAGCTATCTTCAATTATTCCTTTAGCCTTTTCTACTTCACCTTTTTCCATATATAAATTAAATAAGGCTACTGAATTTAAAGAATAATCTAATCCCTCACTATTCTTTAATCCTTTCTCATGAAGCTTTAAAGCATCTTCATAACTTCCAAATGGAATCTGTCCCCCTATTACCTGTTCAAAGCCATTACTTACATATTGTATATTATAATCATATTTTGTCCTCCCCATATAAAAGTAAGCCTCTCCCTCAAATGGGCTTAAAACCTTTGGCCACTTTGTATAAAGATTTAAAACTCCATAAGAATATTCCCTCGTAGTTATTCCACTATCAAACTGCCATCCTATTGAAAACATAGTTCTTCCAACAAAGTAAAGTAAGTTTGGAATTATTATAAATAATATTATTGGAATTATAATTAAATGTTTTACCTTTAATTTTATTTTCATCTCTCAATCTCCCCTTTTTTTCTTCTTTAACCTTTAGACTAAGAAAATTTTAAAAAAGTTTCATTTGTAAAATATTTTTTTATCCTTCATAATAGATTTTGCAAATGGAAGGCAGGTGCAACTAATGAAAAAAACTTATAGAGGAGCTTTTCCGCTTCTTTTATCATCATTCTTTTTAATCCTTTGGGACATTTGGAGAATAAGAATTCTTCTTACAATTAAGCCAAGTATGTTAAATATTATAAGTAGTGCAATTGCTATAATAATTTTCTTTATACTAGCTTATAGATCATTCCATTTATATATGGATTTTCTTTCTATAAAGGAAGATAGATTAACTTTAGCTGGAATTATTCGTAATAAAGATATTTTATTTAAAGATATTTCTACTATAAAGAAAGTTGATTACTCAATTGTTTTAACTTTAAAATCAAAGGAAACTCTTTATATAAAACTAAAAGATTTTAATAAAAAATATCGAAATGAATTAGAAACCACAATTTTAAATCTAAAAAAGAGGAAATAATATAGAAAGGAATGTATTTTTGTTTAAATATGTTCCTTTTTGTTTGAATTTTTACCATTTTTAGTATAAAATTGTAAGTGTATTATTGTAAAAAAAAAGGGTGTGAATTTATGAGTGTCAATTTTGATTTTGACAGAAAAAAAAGTGTAAAAACTAAAATTTCCAGTAGGGTAGGAATTATATTTTTTATAACGTTTCTTGTAGCTATTACTTTATATACCTTCATAATAAAAGGTATTATTTCTAAAGAATTGTCCTCTTTAAATATTAGTAGCGAATCTATTTTTGGTAGTATAGATTCTAAGCTATTTCTATTAGGTGCAGTTTTAATCACTATAAGCGTTTGTATAGTTACTTATTTAACTTACAAAACATTAGAGCCTCTTGCAAGGCTTCTTAACAACTTTAGAATTCACTTTGAATTCTTAGCACAAGGAGACTATTTCTATAGAATAAAGGAAAAGCACTTCCATAGAGAAGATGAACTTGGGCCTATTTCTAAGGCTGTTGATGAACTGCAAGTTTCTACAATGGATTTAATTAAAGAAATAACTGATAACTCTTCTTGTATGACAAGACAGTCTGAACAGCTTACTGGTTTATCAAATGATCTTAAAAACTTTACTACAGATATTTCTAAATCAATTTCTGACATTTCTACTAATTTAAATGCAGAAACCTTTGATATTAATTCTGTTGCAAGTGAGCTTGATAAATTTAGAGAGCATATTGAGCACAACATGCATGATATTAATGAAATTTCTTCAATAACATCAAATATGGATGAAAAGGCTTTAGCAAGTTCTAAAGAAATGGCTTCTTTAAACCACTCTTTTGTTGAATTTAATTCAATATTTGCTGACTTCCTAACTGTTATAAAAGAAATGAAAAATAAGATTGAGCAGGTTGATGAAATTACAGGAATTATAAATCAAATAGCAGAACAAACTAACTTACTTGCTTTAAACGCTGCAATTGAAGCTGCTAGAGCTGGTGAAGCTGGAAAAGGTTTTTCTGTTGTATCTAATGAAATAAGAAATTTATCTATCCAAACTAAGGAATCTTCAATAAACATAAATAATCTTATTTCAACTGTTCTTCAAAGCTCAAATGAATTATTCAATAAAACTTCTGTTTTATCTGAAAACTTAGAAAATCAGAAAAGTATAATAAAACAATCTTTAGGTGCTTTTGAAGAAATATCTGATTCAGTAAAAAATGTTACACCTAAAGTGGACATGCTAAAAACCTCTTCTAATTTAGTAGTAGAAAATAACACTAAAATTCTAGATAAAATAAATAGCATTTCTAAATCAGCTAGTCAAATTTCACTTTTTGCTGATGATATAAGTTCTTCTACTGATAAATTAATAGACTCTAGTGATATAGTTCATAAGTCTGCTATTTCTTTAAATACTATGGCAGATGTTTCACTTCAAACTATCAGTAAGTTTAAATTACAAGATGAGAATGGTGTTTCTAATAGAAATGAAGGAAAATAAAAAAGAGGCTTTTGCCTCTTTTTTATTTAAAGATATCTTTAGCTATATTCACAGACTCCTTAGCATCTTTTGCGTAAAAGTCAGCTCCTATTTTTTCTGCATAATCTGGAGTAAGCACAGCTCCTCCTACCATTATATGTCCTTTATAGCCTTGTTCTCTTAGTCTTATTATAGTATTTTCCATAGATTTTACTGTTGTTGTCATAAGTGCACTTAATCCAACTAATTTTACTTTTTCTTTTAAAACGACATCTACAACCTTTTGAACCTTAACGTCTTTTCCTAAATCTATTATTTTATAACCATAGTTTTCTAAAATTACTTTAACTATATTCTTACCAATATCATGGATATCTCCTTCTACTGTTGCAAGAACTATAGTTCCTTTTTCAACTTTTTCATTTCCTTTTTCGATTATTCTTTCTTTAATAATATCGAAGGCTATTTTCACAGTTTCTGCTGCTTGTATAAGTTGTGGTAAAAATATTATTCCTTTTTCATATTTTTCACCAACTTTATCTAAGGCTGGTATTAAGTGTTCATTTACTAATTGAAGCTCAGTTTTTTCTTTTAAAAGCTCTAATGTTATTTCTTTTGTTCTTCCTTTAAATCCTTTTAAAATAGCTTCTTCTAATGTTCCACTCTCTTTATCTTTTTCTATACTTTTACTTCCACTTATATTTTTTTCAATCTTTATATTCCCATACTTTTCTATATACTTTTCTGAGTTTACATCATTATTATTTAGAACTCTAAATGAATCTACAACGCCCATCATTCCACTTGTATTAGGATTCATTATAGGTAAATCTAAACCTGCTCCTAATGCAACTGCTAGAAAGGTTTCATTTATTATACTTCTATTTGGAAGCCCAAAGGAAATATTAGATACTCCAAGAACAGTTTTTACTCCAAGCTTTTCTTTAACCATTTTTATAGCTTTTACTGTTTCCATTACTTCTTTTTGCTGTGCAGATACAGTTAATGCTAAACAGTCTATATATACATCTTCTCTTTTTATTCCATACTCTAAAGCTTTATCTACTATCCTTTTAGCTATATTAAATCTTTCTTCAGCTTTTTCTGGAATGCCTCTACTATCTAAAGTTAATCCAACTACAGCTGCTCCATATTTTTTTACTATTGGAAGTATATTTTCTAAAACTTCTTCTTCTCCATTTACAGAATTAACTATTGGCTTTCCATTATATATCCTTAACCCTTTTTCTATTACATTCTTTTTATTAGAGTCTATTTGAAGAGGCAAATCTATAATAGCTTGTAATTCTACAATAGCCTCTTCCATCATAACTTCTTCATCAATTTCTGGAAGTCCTACATTAACATCTAATATCTCAGCTCCACCCTCAACTTGCTCAAGACCTTGCCCTAAAATATAATCCAAATCTTTATTTATTAAAGCTTCTTTAAATTTCTTTTTCCCTGTTGGATTTATTCTCTCTCCAATAACCCTAGGTCCATTATCTATAAAGACTGCTTTTGAGGGAGAACATGTACCATATAGTGAAATATATTCTCTCTTTACTCTCTTATTATTTTCTCTTATTAATGAAAGTTCTTTTATAAACTCTGGCTTTGTTCCACAACATCCACCAATTATAGATACTCCCTTTTTAACATACTCTAAAACACTATCTCTAAAATCTTCCTTAGTTATTTCAAAAATAGTTTCACCATTTACAACTTTAGGAAGTCCTGCATTTGGTTGAATCATAATTGGCACATTTGTAACCTTTATTATTCTCTCTATAATATTTTTAAGCTCTTTTGGTCCTAAAGAACAATTAATCCCTAATGCATCTACACCTAATCCTTCTAAAGTCAATGCCATACTCTCAGGTGTACATCCTGTAAAAGTTCTTTCATCTTCTTCAAAAGTCATTGTACAAAAGATTGGGAGATTACAAGTTTCTTTTGCAGCAATTATTGCGGCTTTTGCTTCATAAAGGTCTGTCATAGTTTCTATTAATATTATATCTACACCTTCTGCATATCCTACCTTTATTTGTCTTTTAAAAATTTCTATAGCATCCTCAAAGCTTAATGTTCCCATAGGCTTTAAAAGCTCACCTATTGGTCCTATATCTAAAGCAATTTTTGTGTCAGTTCCTTCTACTGCTTTTTTCCCATTTTCTATTCCACTTTTTATTATTTCTTCAACAGAATACTCACACTCTTTTAATTTTAATTCATTTGCTCCAAAGGTATTTGTTGTTATTACATTTGCTCCACTTTCAATATACTTTTTATGTATATCTATAATAACCTCTCTCTTTTCTATATTATACTTCTCTGGTATTTCACCTAGCTTCAATCCTGCACTCTGTAACATTGTGCCCATCGCACCGTCAAAAACAAGTATCTCTTCTTCTAAATATTTACGAACATCCACATACATCACCTTCTTTTCTAAACATACAAGTCTTATAATTCTTACAGTTTGCACAAGACTTCTTCTTTTTCTCACCTTTAATAACACCTAAAATAGCAGTTACTGATTTCCTAGGAAATAATATCTTATTTTCTGAAGCTGTAAGTCCTATTCTTCTTTGGCAATTCAATACATTTATAATTTCTTTTTGAACATCTAAAGAAAGGTCTCCATAGCCTGGGCTATATCTAAAAGTAAAGTTCTCCTCTTCTTTTAGTTCCCTAAGCTTTATATCCGCCTCTAAATTATCTATATATTCTTCTATTGCAGTTGTTGCACAAGCATCTAATATTAAAGCATCAGTCATACTTATTCTTTCATATCTTCTTATTAATTTTTCTATATCATTTCCAAGAGTTACTGCCATTAAGTACATCTTTTCTGAATCTTTTAAAAGATTATTTATATCATCACTTTTTAATTTAAGGGTTGTACCCTCTATTAGTATTTCACCATTAATTTTCTTTATTCCATAAGACTCATAGACAAATTTAGGTCTAAAGAAAGCTTTAGACTTTTCTCTTATTTCTTTTACCTTTTCAAGAAAATCTTCTTCTAAAGCCTGACCTTTATATCCTAAATACCTTAAAACTTCTTCTAATGGTATATTTAAATTATCCATAAATGTTTAAAGAAAACTCTTTTTCTAAAGCGATTTTTGCATATTCTTTAGCTCCAAAAAGAGATAAATCTTTATAATTTCCGCATTGAATTGGATTATTTGCTGGAATTTCTGTTGCTTCTAAAACTTTTTTTAGTCCATCTTCTACTGCATCTTTTATCTCTTTAGCTTCTCTGTCTCCCCAAATACTTAAATAAAATCCTGTTCTACATCCCATTGGTGAAAAATCTATTATTCCCTCTACTGAATCTCTTAAAAAGTGTGCTAATAAATGCTCAAGTCCGTGCATAGCTGCTGTTCCAAAGCTATCTTCATTTGGTTGAAGAAATCTTATATCAAACTTAGTTACTATATCCCCTTTTTCTCCATTAAGTGTACAACACTTTCTTATATATGGTGCCTTTACTAATCTGTGGTCTAATTCAAAACTTTCTACTTTTTTCATACTATAATCTCCTTCTCATTTACAGCTTCTAATACTGTTTTTATATTTTCTTTTATTCTTCTTGCTACATATGGATTATTCATTGTATATAAGTGAATTCCATCTACAGAGCTTGAAGAAAGATCTACTATTTGCTCAACTGCATAAGCTATTCCAGCTTCTCTTAAAGCTTCTTTATTATGCTCATACTTCTCCATTATCTTTTTAAACTTTAATGGTATTTCTGCGCCACAAAGGCTTCCTATTCTTTCTATTTGCTTTTTATTTATAACTGGCATAATTCCAGCTTGAATAGGCGCCTTAACTCCTGCAGCTCTAGCTTTTTCTAAAAAGTCATAATACATATCATTTGAAAAGAATAATTGACTTATAAAGCTTGTGCATCCTGCCTCTTCTTTTCTTTTCATGTTTTCAATTTCAAGTTTAATATCCTTATTTTCTATATGTCCTTCTGGATAACATGCTCCTATTATATTAAACTCATCCTTTAAATAATCCATAAGGTTATTTGCATATTTGAAATCCCCAAGCCCTAGACTTCCATTATCATCTCCTCTTAGTGCCAATATATTTTCAACACCTTCAAGCTTTAATCTTTCTTTTATAAAGTCAATATTTTCTTTGTTTTGCCCTATACAAGTAAGATGTGCTATCCCCTCTATTCCATATACATTCTTAATAAGAGATGATATCTCTGATGTTTTATTGTCTACATTACTGCCTCCAGCTCCATAAGTTACACTTATAAAATCTGG
Organism: Clostridium sp.; assembly: GCF_051650885.1. GTDB lineage: Bacteria > Bacillota > Clostridia > Clostridiales > Clostridiaceae > Clostridium. The sequence continues at coordinate 177 of NZ_JBOFRG010000335.1, read as the reverse complement.
ATTTAATTCTTTTAATTCATTCAATGCAGTATATATAGTTTTTACTGGTGATGTACTTTTTGGTGGAAACACCTCAAATGAAAAAACTAATTTTTTCCTCTCAAACAATTCTCGTATATTCATTTTTACCCCCTTTTTTTCATAAAAAAATACCCTAAGGATGTTTTCCCTAAGATA
>NZ_JBOFRG010000334.1:0-53861 GCF_051650885.1 Clostridium sp. | reverse complement strand
AAGTATAATTGCATTAAGTTTATCAACGATAAAATTCAAAGAAAGGTTTATAAAAAAGGTTCCAATAAAAAATTTATTACTAAATAAAGGTGGAACTAACATATTATTAATAATACTTTGCATATTTATAATTGGTATAGTAATTGAAACTTACCTATCTCCAAGTTTAGTAAAGTTAGTAATAACTAAATTTTATTTATAAAAAATGGAAATCAAGAGATGAAAAGTGGGGAGAAATTTGTTGGATAGATAGTAGTAATGGTATTAGGAGAGTAAAATGTTAGAAATTATTGAGAGTTACAAAGAGTATTTATTTAAAAATGACAAAAGTGAAAATACTGTTTATGCATATGTTACTGATGTAAATCTTTTTATAAAGTTTTTAAATGCAAGTAACAAAGAATTATATACATCAGATAATGTATCTATAATTGCCTATATTCAGAATTTACTTGATACAGGGAAATCAGAGAGGTCTATTAATCGTATAGTAATAAGTTTAAGGAGTTTTTATGGCTTTTTAAAAACAAAATCACTTATAACGGATATTCCTAAGATAACTTATAAGAGCAGTAGAAACACTAAAAAACTTCCACAAATTCTTACTATTGATGAAGTAGATAAAATTATTAAATCAATAGATAAATCAGGAATAAAAGGTATTAGGGATAATGCACTTTTAGAACTTATGTATGCAACAGGAATGAAGGTATCAGAATTAATATCTCTAAATAATGAGGATGTAAACTTAGATTTATGCTTTGTAAAATGCACAGATAATAAAAATCTTGAAAGATTAATCCCAATTGGAAGAAGTGCTACACGTGCATTAGAAGAATATATTTTAGTTAGAAATGATATTGCAGAAGTAGGGGAAAAGAAACTGTTTGTGAATTTAAACGGAAAAGGTCTTACAAGACAAGGAATTTGGAGAATAGTAAAAGAATATTCCCATAAAGCAGGAATAAAAAAAGAGGTTAATTTAAATACTTTTAGACATTCATTTGCAGTTCATATGCTACAGAATGGGGCAAATGTAAGAGCAGTTCAAAAACTACTAGGAAACCAGGTATTAACTTATATGGATACTTACTATGAAATAATAAATAGTGATAAAATTAATCTAGTATATAAAAATGCTCATCCTAGAGCGTAATTATAATTTTATGATTTTTGTAAAATTATAATTACATAGATAATAAAAAGAGACTTTAAAAGCTAATTTCAAAAAAGAAATTAGCTTTTTTTATTTTTTTATAATAAATAAAAAAAATAAGGAAATAATACTGATAAGGAGGGATTCAAATGATAAGTTTAATAAAAAACAAAAGAACAATAATAAGTGTGATTGTATTTTTTATGATGATTCCGTTTATGACACCATTTGCTGCTAATAATGAGAATAGTGGAATTGTGGTAGAAGCAAAATCAGCTTTATTATTAGAACCAACAACAGGAAAAGTTGTATATGAAAAAAATCCAGATGAAAAATTTGCACCAGCATCAGTAACAAAAGTAATGACAATGCTATTAGTAATGGAAAGCATTGATTCAGGTAAAAATAAGATATCTGATAAAGTTACATGTAGTGAAAATTCTAAAAAAATGGGTGGTAGCACTATGCTATTAGATACAGGAGAGATAAGAACTTTAGAGGATCTTATAAAAGGTGTTGCTATTGCATCCGGGAATGATGCAGCTATAGCTATAGCAGAGTATATTGCAGGAACAGAAGAAAATTTTGTAAAATTAATGAATGAAAAAGCAAAAGAATTAGGGATGAAAAACACTAATTTTAAAAATTGCACAGGATTACCAGCAACAGAACATTACTCAACAGCAAGAGATATTGGAAAAATGTCTATGGAATTATTAAAACATAAAGATATATTGAAATACTCAAGTATATACATGGATACAATTTCAGAAGGAAGAAAAAGTCCAATTGAGCTAGTTAATCACAATAAATTAGTAAGATTTTTCAAAGGTTGTGATGGATTAAAAACTGGATATACAAAAGAAGCTAAATATTGTATATCATCTACAGCAACTAGAGAAGGAGTTAGGATGCTTGCAGTAATAATGGGAGCACCAACATATAAAATAAGAAATAGAGATGCAAGCATGCTTCTTAATTATGGATTCTCTAAATTTGAAGGGCGAAAAATAGTTTCTAAAGATGAAGTTATAGGAGATGCAAATTTATCAGAGGAAACAGATGAATTATTTGAAGCTAAAGCTAAAAATGATCTTATAGCAGTTTTAGAAAAAGGCAAAAAATGTGATGATATAGAAAAGAAAATTGTATTAGATAAAAATAAAGAAACATTTAAAGCAGGAGAAATAGTTGGTAAATGTGAATTATACAGTGGAAAAGATCTAGTAGGGGAAGTAGAAATTTACACTGATAAGGATATAAATAAACCAACTACATTTGCAAAAATAAAATATAAAATTAAATCTATTTTTAAGGAAAAAAATAAAATCAAAAAAGAAGATAAACAAAACAGTAAAAAAGAAGATAAAAAAACAAATGAAAATGAAAAATGTAAACAGAAAAATATAAAAAATTAAAATGTATAATTGTAAAAAGGGCTAAATTTATTTTAGTCCTTTTTTTTGAAACATAAGATAAATAGTGTATAATATTTAGAGAGTAGACTATGGAGGATGGTAAATGGAAGAACATAAAGTAAAAATAAAAATAGCAGATTTTGAAGGACCATTTGATTTATTATTACATTTAATTAAAAAAAATAAAATGGATATATATAATGTGCGAATATATGAAATAACAAATCAATATTTAGAGTATTTAGAACATATGAAAAAAATAGATTTAGAGATAACATCAGAATTTATAGTTATTGCAGCAACATTGATAGAAATTAAATCTAAAAGTTTACTTCCAAAAGAAAAGAAAAAGGAAGATGAGCTTGAAGATGAAGATTTAGAAAAAAATCTTTTAGAAAAATTAATATTGTATAGAAAAATAAAAGCATCAACAGAATTTTTCAAACAAAAGGTAGATAATATAGGACATACATATAGTAAAAAACCAGAAATAATAGAAGTTAAAAAGGAAAAAATAAGTAACGATAATATATTTGATAATATTACATTGATGGATTTATATAATATCTATAGTAAGTTATTAGAAGAATATATGCAAAAAAGAAATACTGGAGTAGTTGCAATAAATAAGAATATAAAAAGAGATAGCTATAAAATTGAAGATAAATATGAATATATTTTAAGAAAAATTGAAGGTATAAATCGCTTGAATTTTAGTGATATTATATATGAATGTTCTTGTAAAATAGAATGTGTAGTAACATTTTTAGCATTATTAGAACTTATAAAGCAAAAGAGAGTAAAAGCTTATCAAAGTGATAGCTTTGCAGAAATAATAATAGAAGGATTTGAAGATGATGAACAAAGTTAGCATAAGCCAATTTGAATTTGAAGAGGTTTCAATGAAAAAAACGTATAAAGCTGCCATTGAAGCAATGTTATTTGTAAGTGGAGAGCCACTTAGCCTAAGAGATATAGCAATAAATTTAGAAATAACACCTAAGGTAACAGAAGAAATATTAGGTGAGATGTTACTTCAGTATGAAATTGAAGATAGAGGGATAAAGCTAATAAGAATAAATGGCTTATATCAGTTAGTAACAAAGGGAGAATATAGTGAGTATATAGAGAGACTTTTAAATAAGAATAGAAGACAAGGCTTAAGCCAAGCCTCTTTAGAAAGTTTATCGATAATTGCATATAAACAACCAATAACAAGAGCTGATATTGATGAAATAAGAGGAGTAAAATCAGATAGTGCAATTCAAAAACTAATTGAGAGAGAATTAATAGCAGAAGTAGGTAGACTAGAGGTTATAGGAAGACCTATTCTATATGGAACTACAGATGAATTTTTAAGACAATTTAGTTTATCAGGATTAGAAGAACTACCATCTTTAGATTTATATCATGTAGAAGATGAAGAAATAGATGACGAATAAAAGAACTCATTTCTATAATGAGTTCTTTTATTTAATATATTATTATTTATCAGATTCATAGTAAGTTGAGTCTAAAGGTGATTCGTTAGCATGTGCATTAGAATCACAAAAAGGTGAAGATTTCTTTTCACAATTTTTGTTAGATTTAAAATCCTTACACACATCTTTAAACATCTCTAGAACTTGTGGTATAGTATCCACGATTCTATCATAAGTGCTATCTTGTTCTACTGGTAAAAGTCTAATAGAATCTTTTCTAACAACTAAAAACGATACTGGTTTAACAGAAACACCAGCTCCTGATCCACCAGCAAAAGGGTAGTCGGCATTAGTATTAGATGAATCTTTTTTTGTAGATTCAAATTCTGAACCTCCAGATGCAAATCCAAATGAAACCTTAGAAATTGGAATTATGCAAGTACCATCTTTAGTTTCTACAGGTGTTCCTATAATTGTGTTTACATCAATCATATCTTTTAAATTTTCCATTGTGCTTTCCATTAAATTTTCTATTGGATGATCGTTAATATTTTTCATAAATAATCCCTATTTAGGGCACCTCCTTAATTTGTAAAATTCTTTTAATAAAATAAATGCTGTATAAATAATCTGCCCAATTGAAGTTGTTATTATACATTTGCCGTTTAATCGCACAAAAAATGAATTTGTAAAATTAGGATGCAAAGATAACTTGGGTTTAGAATTTTTAAATAATACAGAAAAGATTTTGAATATAAATGGGAAAAGTGTATGAATAAATCCAAATAAAAGAGCCGTATTTTTAGCATCATTTAGTGAATAAGAAAGATTAAAGTCTAAAAAAAACTTAGGTTTAAACTTTCTATTATTAAAATTTGAAATAAAAAGATAAACATTATTTGGAGTTAAATTTTTAGTAAAAGAAGGTTTCTTCTTTTTTTTACTCTTTTTTTTCATAGATTTATTTTTAGAAGTTTTATTTGATTTAGTTTTGGGAAGAAGAGAAAAATTATATAATTTTAAGCTAAAAGAGGAATTATTAATATATGAAAAGTAAATTTTGATTTTAATTGGGAAAAATAAAATAAACATAACTATAAGTGCTATAAAAAAAATTTTCATATAATTTAATTAATACCTCCTTAATCATAACTAATTATATTTTGAACAAACATAAGGAAAAATATACTATAAAAAGAAAATTAAAAAATAGGTATATAACTTTAAGTTTAAAGCAAAATAATGTAGAGGTGATTTTTATGAAAATTTCTAAAAAGCTAATAGTGATTATTGTAATGGTGATTATTGGATTAAATGTTATGGGAAAAAATAGTTTTGCCTTAGATAAAAAATTAAAAGTTGATGGAAGATGTGCAATAGCAATTGAAAAAGAAACAGGAAAAGTACTGTTTGAGCAAAATGCATATGAAATAGTAGAAATGGCAAGTACAACAAAAATATTAACTGCATTAGTAGCTATAGAAAATGCTGACTTAGAACAAAAATTTACTGTGTCTAAAAAGGCAGCTAGTTGTAGAGGATCAAAGGTTGGATACAAGGCTAATGAAGAGATAACAGTGCGTGAGTTACTATATGGGCTTATGTATAAGTCTGGAAATGATGCTGCAATAACCTTAGCAGAAGGGATTGGTGGAACGGAAGAGGAATTTGCTAGAATTATGAATCATTATAGTTCAAGCTTAGGTTTAATAGATTCTCACTTTCAAACTCCTCATGGATTAGATAAGGAGGATCATTATTCATCAGCATATGATCTAGCTATGTTAACATCAAAAGCAATGGATTATAAAATATTTAGAGAGATTGTAGGAAGTAAACAAATAGATAAAAATAGATATAAGTTTACTCGTGATTATAACAACATTAATAAAATACTTTGGCAAATTGAGGGAGCAAATGGAGTAAAGACAGGTTATACAGGTAAAGCAGGTAAATGTTTAGTAAGCTCAGTAAATAAAAATGGTAAAGATATTATAATGGTTGTTTTAAATTGTCCAAAGCGTTGGGAAGAAACTAAAAAAATATATGAAAAAATAACAGAAACTAGTGCAATAACTAAAGTCCCAAGGTTAGATGACGAGGAAGTAGTATATGCATATAACCCTGGTAAAAAAACATCGATTATAGAGACATATAATTATTAAGATAAAGGTAAATGTAGAGATATGTAAATATTTCTACATTTTTTTGTTAGTAAATGTTGAAATGGTGAACAAAAAAGTAAATAAAGTAATAATTTAATATAAGAATTAATTTGGAGAGAAAAGATATGAGAGAAAAATTTACTTGTATAGATTTAGGAACTGTATATTGTCCATGCCACTTGGCCAAAAGTGGAGATTGTATATTATGCTCACAATTACAAGGAAAGTCCTTTTGTGAATGTTGTAATTGGAATGGAGTATGTGTCTATAATGAATTTTGTAACAATAAAAATAAACCCCAAAAAGGACGTGAAAATATTCAGTGTGATGTGATAGAGTCTGAAAATGTAGATGGGGAACTTCTTATTATTAAATTTAAAATTACTAGAAGATTAGCTATAGACTTAAATGTGCCTGGAGCTTACATTTTTTTAAGAAAATCAGAATTAAATTATTTTGAAATTCCAATATCAATTATGGAAACAAACAGTGAGGAAGGATGGGCAAAAGTTGTTATAAAAGTTAATGGTGTAAAAACTAAAGATTTATTAGATGGGGATATGAAAGAAATTACAATAAGAGGACCTTATTATAATGGGATGTTTGGAATTAAAGAATTTAAAAAGTTAAATAATGAAAAAGTATTAATTATAGCACGAGGAATTGGGATTGCACCGAGTATACTTGCAGTAAATTATTTACTTCAAAAAAATAATGAGGTGTATATGATAAAAGACTTTGGAGATATAAAGTATGATTTTTCAGAAAAAAATTTAAAGGAGAATATGATAAAAGAATTAGATTATGAAGAAATTATAATAGATGGAAAATTGACTAATAATGCAAAGGATAAAATAAAAGCTTATATAGAACAAGGGATAAAACATATTCATGTGGGAGGAGCAGATATAATGACATACTCGATTATAGAATTTTTAGATGCATTAGATAGAAATGATATAAGTATGTCTTGCTGTAATAACTTTAAAATGTCATGTGGAGAAGGTGTATGTGGTGCATGTACTATAAAGTATGAGGGAAATAAAGTTAGACGATATTGTAAATATCAAACAGATCCAAGGACTGTATTTAAAGGAAGGTGGCTAATATGATAAAAGTGGTTGTTATAGGTGGTGGATGGAGCGGCTGTGCAGCAGCACTTACAGCAAGAAAAACAGGAGCAGAGGTTCATATATATGAAAAAACTGACCTATTACTAGGGTTAGGAAATGTGGGAGGAATTATTAGAAATAATGGTAGATATACAGCAGCAGAAGAATTAATAGCCTTAGGGGCAGGAGATTTAATAGAGATTTGTGATAAATGTGCAAAGCATAAAAATGTAGAATTTCCAGGACACTCACATGCAACATTATATGATGTTAATTTAATTGAAGAAGCAGTAAAGAAATATATATTAGAGCAAGGAATATATCTTCATATGGAAGAAAGAATAGTTGATGTTAATTTTGAGAAAAGTATCATTAAGGGGATATACAATCAAAATGATGAATATATACAAGGGGACGTATTTATCGAAACAACAGGCTCTACAGGCCCTATGGGAAACTGCTTAAGATACGGTAATGGATGTTCAATGTGTATATTAAGATGTCCAGCATTTGGACCAAGAATAAGTATAAGTGGATTATGTAATATAGAAGATATTAGAGGAGAAAGAGGAGATGATGAACTAGGAGCATTTTCAGGATCTTGTAAACTAGCAAAAGAGACGCTATCAAAGGGAATTAGAGAGAAGTTAGATAAAGAAGGGGTAGCGGTAATAAATTTACCAAAAGAACAAGTAAATTATGAAAAACTTACTAAAAAGGTATGTCAACAATATGCATTAAAAGAATTTGCTGAAAATATAGTTTTATTAGATACAGGTCATGCAAAATTAATGAGTAGTTTTTATAACTTAGAGAAATTACGAAAAATTGAAGGCTTAGAAAAAGTTAAATATATTGATCCTTATGCTGGAAGTAAAGGAAACTCTGTAAGATATCTATCAGTAGCACCTAGAACAGATCAAATGCAAGTTAAAGGGGTAGATAATTTATTTTGTGGAGGGGAGAAATCAGGATTGTTTGTTGGACATACAGAGGCAATGACTACAGGAGCGTTGGCAGGTTTAAATGCAGTGAGATGGGCTATGGGTATAACACTTTTAACCTTGCCGCGTAATTTAGCAGTAGGGGATTTAATAGGGTATGCAAATGAAATGGTTGATACAAAAGAGGGAAGAAGGCTAAGATATACATTTGCAGGGTCAGTATTTTTTGAAAGAATGATGGAGAGAGGAAGTTATTTAATTGATAAAGAGAAGATAAAAGAAAAGGTAAAAAAATCTGGATTAGAAAATATATTTAATCAAAAAATCCTATAAATAATCCTTATATAAAATACTCGTAAATAAGTATAAAAATAAAAAAGAAAATAAAAAATTAACAGTTAACAAAAAATTAATAATATTGTATAATTTTAAATATAAACCAAATATAATTTATAAAAGGGGTAAACGAATATGAGAAAAAAAGCAATATTATTAATCTTAACATTAATGATTACAGGAGCTACTTTTGTTGGGTGTGGCGGAAAAGATTCAACAACAGGAACAGGAACTAGCCAAGAACAAGTAAAAGATGTAAATCCAACAGAAGTTGTAGCTAGTATAAAAGAAAAAGTTGAATTAAGATCAATTGCACCTGTAGATGATGAACAAGCAAAAGAAATTTTTAAATTAAATTTAGATAATATAGAAGCATATGCAATAGAAAAAGGAATGATAAATACTGGGTTAGAAACATTAGCAGTATTTAAAGTAAAGGATGGAAAAATAGAAGAAGTAAAAAAATCACTTGAAGAATATAAAAATGGAATGAGACCGTATCCAAATGAAGAGGAATTTATAAAAAATGCTAAATTTATTGAAAAAGGAAATTATCTTGGATTCTTTATAGTTCCAGATTATGAAGAAGGACAAGGGAATATGGACAAAGTTGTAGAGGCATTTGAAAATTCATTCAAATAATAAAAAAAGCTGCTTAAATTATTTAGGCAGCTTTCGTATTAGGAGGGTTTATGGTATTTAGTAGTTTAGTATTTATATTTAGATTCTTGCCAATATTTTTTTTAACATACTATATTGTACCGAAAAAATTAAAAAACATAGTATTACTTATAGGAAGTTTAATTTTTTATTCATGGGGAGAAGGTAAATATTTTTTGCTAATGGTATTTTCTATTTTAATAAATTATTTTTTGAATATATATATTGAAAAAATCAAGAAAAACAAATTGAAAATAATTATATTTAGTTCTGGAGTAATTTTTAATTTAGGAATTTTATTTATTTTTAAATATATGAATTTTTTTATAGAGATTTTAAATGAAACAACACATCTATCTATAAGTGAAGTAAAGATAACTTTGCCACTTGGAATAAGTTTCTATACATTTCAAACTTTATCATATTGTATAGATGTTTATAAAAAAAATATAGTCGCAGAAAGAAACTTAATAAATTTTGGAACATTTGTTAGTATGTTTCCTCAATTAATTGCAGGACCTATAGTAAAGTATACGGATATTAATAAAGATTTAGGAACGAGAAAAATTTCAAAGGAGGCTATCGGAAGTGGAATAGAAACATTTATATTGGGACTTGGTCAAAAGGTATTAATAGCAAATAATGTAGGGATGCTATGGGAAGAAATAAATAGAATGGAGATAAATAGTGTTCCAACTGTTTTAGCGTGGCTTGGCATAATTGCATTTTCATTGCAAATATATTTTGATTTTTCAGGATATTCTTTGATGGCAATTGGACTTGGAGAAATACTTGGATTTAAATTTCCTATTAATTTTAGGTATCCATATATATCAAGAAGTATAACAGAATTTTGGAGACGATGGCATATAACACTTGGAAGCTTTTTCAGAGAATATGTTTATATTCCATTAGGAGGAAGTAGATGTGGAAAAGTAAAACTTCTTAGAAATTTATTTTTGGTTTGGCTAGCCACAGGGCTATGGCATGGTGCTGAATATAATTTTATTTTATGGGGATTATACTTTTTTATATTAATCTTAATAGAAAAAATATGTTTGGAAAATATTTTAAATAAACATAAGATATTTTCTCACATATATACATTAATCCTTCTTTCGGTAGGATGGCTTATTTTTAGTACAAGCAATTTAGAGCAAGGAATAATATATTTTAAAAATATGTTTATTTATAAAGGTGGAGATTGGGTCTATTACTTAGAAAATTATGGAGTAATTTTAATTATTGGAGTTGTATTATCTACACCTATAATAAAAAATCTATATGAGAAATTTATAAAAAATGAAATTTTAAAGACAATTATTTTAATGATTATATTTATATTAAGTATTTCATATATAGTAGACTCAAGTTATAATCCATTTTTATACTTTAGATTTTAGAATTTGTAGTTAAGTGAAAGAGAGAAGATTTTATGAAAAAAAATTATCTTATGTATGCTTTTTGTATATTTGTTGGAAGTATAAGTATATTTGATATTATAAAACCGATAAGAGATTATTCAAATTTGGAAAATAGAAAACTAAAACAAGAAGTTGAATTTAGTTATAGTAGTTTTATTAGTGGAGAATTCTCAAAAAATTATAGTGATTATATAAATGATCAATTTATATTTAGAGATGGATTTATTTCATTAAAAGCATTAAATGAACAAGCTCTACACAAATTAGAGAATAATGGAGTTTTAATTGGGAAAAATGATTATTTGTTTTTAAAATATTTTGAAGTAGATAACTATAGAAAAGAATATAATATTAACTCAATTCTTCAGTTTGCTAAAAAGAGAAAAGAAAATATAACATTTATGATTGCACCTAATTCTTATGAATTATATGGAGAAGAAATTAAAGGACATCCACCATTAATAAATCAAGAAAAAGAAATACAGGAAATTTATAGTAAGGTGAAAGAGATAGATACAATAGATTTAGTAGAGGTATTTAAAGAAAATAAAGATAAATTATTATATTATAAAACTGATCATCACTGGAATATAGATGGAGCTTATTTAGCTTATGAAAAATTTATTGAAAGCAATGGAGAAAAGCCTATTGATAATAGAAATTTAGCTATTGAAAATGATGAATTCTATGGAACTTTTTATTCTAAAGCAAAGCCAATATTTAATAAAGGCGATAGAATTTTCTATATTCCAGTTGAAAATGTGGAAATGGAGATAAGCGGAGTTAAATATAATTCACTGTATGATTTAGAGGCATTGAATGGAAGAGATAAGTATAGTGTATATTTAAGGGGGAATAACCCTTATTTAAAAATAAAAAATAAGAATCTAAATAATAGAAAAAAACTATTAGTAATAAAAGATTCATTTGCAAATTCAATGATTCCTTTTTTGATAAATCATTACGAAGAAATTCATGTAGTAGATCTTAGATTATTTAATGGAAGTTTAGAAAAAACGCTAGAAGGAATAGAATTTAATGAAACATTGATTTTATATAATTTTGAAAATTTTTGTACTGAAAGTAATATATTAAAAATTAAAAACTAATATTTCCTGGGAAAAAATGGAAATAATAAAGTTAATAAAATATAAAATTTTGAAAAAATAATAAAAACAGAAATATAATTTAGTATAATTAAAGAAAAAGAAACGAGGGATAAAAATGAAATGTATGAATAACAGAGATACTAATACAAAATATTGTGCAAGTTGTGATAAATATTACGATGCTGAGTATATGTTTTGTCCTATATGTGGTAAGTCATTAGAATGTGATGATATAGATGTATCAGACTTTAATGAGGGATTCAGAAGTGTATATGGAAGATGGGAAGTTTCAACATATGGAAACTTTGAAGGATCAACAGTTGAAAAAATAGGTGTTTATGAAGGATATATTGATGATATAGCATTAGCCTTAGCAGATAAAGCGGTTATAACTTTAAAATTTAAACCAGCACCAAAAGATGAAGAAATAAAATATAAGCATAAAGCAAAAAAGGTTAGGGTAAGTTTCCCAGATGATGCATATCAAGGAGAGAAAGATACTAAGGAATTTAATGAATTGGTGAATAGATTATTTACTTATAGAGAAGATATTAAGGTAGATGCAACAAATATATATTCTTTTGAAATTAAAAAAAAGTAAATTAAAAAGATTATAAATAAAAAATTAAGGCAATGCTATAAATGGAGGTGTTGTCTTATTTTTTTGAAATTATCAAATGTTACATATGATACAGTGAAAAGAAATTTTAGAATACTGTATTTATTGAACATAACTGATTATATATTTACAGTAACATTAGTGAGTACAGGAGAATTTGAAGAGGGAAATGTTTTAATGGAAAGCTTCATTGCAAATCCATTAAGAGGACTAGTTTTAAAAGTATTTATAATAGGTCTTATTATAAAAGGCTTGATAATTCTCTTTAAAAAAGCAAATGAAAGTGAACTTAGAAAATTGAATTTTATTTCAATTATAAGTTTAGCAATTTATGGTGGAATAAATTTATTACACATTTACTATAGTATTTATTATATAAAAATAGCCTCTTCATGAGGCTATTTTTGTATGTTAAATTAATTGACCATGCCATATTTCTTTCTTTTCAAAAGAAATATTTAAATCTGTTGAGTATTTATTTATAAAGCTTAAGTCTCTTTTTGTTGCAACACAAATTGAAGTTCCAGAAGTATTATTACGTCCAGCACGCCCTGCTCTATGAACATATTCATTAGACATTAATGGGTAGTCTAAATTAATAACATAATCAATATTAGGAATATGTAAACCTCTTGCAGCAATATCTGAACATACAAGTATATCTATATTACCTTCTTTGAACTGTGCTAAAGAATTTTTTCTATCAACCTTATTTTTATCACCACTCAAAACAACAGAGTTTTTCTTATGAAAATCTAAAGTTTCTTTTAAAAGATTTAAATCATTTTTAGAATTTGTAAAAATGATACATTTCCCATCAGAGATAGTATTTAAAATTTTATTAGTAACTTCGTATTTATCACGTCTATCACATTCAACTATTAAATGAGATAAATTAGAACCCAGTTTTTCTTCATTAACTTTAACAAGTTCACCTTTATTCATAAGTGCAAGTGCTCTAGAAGTTGTAGATTCATCTATAGTTGCAGAAAATGCAACTACCTGTGTATTTTTTAATGTAGATTTTCTGATTAAGTTAGTTGTTTTAGAGTTTGATTTATCTAAAAGGTGATCAGCTTCATCAAGAACTAATGTGTCAATTGTATGAAGAGAAAGTTTTTTTAACTTTATAAGCTCTAAAACTCTTTTTGGTGTTCCTATAATAACATTAGGTTTTTCTTTTAATTTTTTTATTTGGTTATTTATATTTGCACCACCAATAACTAAGGCTGAAGTTATATTTAAATTAGACTCTTCTTGTAAAAGAAGTGCTTCTTTATATATTTGAGATGCCAATTCTTGAGTTGGAGCTAGAACTAATGCTTTGATAGCAGATGAATTTTCTTCAATTTTATTAAATAATGGAAGTAAAAATGCAAGAGTTTTTCCACTTCCAGTTTTAGCCTCGACAATAATATCTTTTGCCTCTAAAAAAAGAGGAATTGTTTGCTCCTGAACAGTAGTTAGTGATTCAAATTTCTTTTTCTCAAGTGCAGTTTTTAAATTTTCATTTAAAGTATTCATTTTTAAATCTCCTTTGTGAGTTAATAGTTTATATTATACATTGTCTGAGTATTTAAAGCTACAACAAAAGAAAGGTAAATTTATTTATAGAAGTTGAATAAGATATATAGGGAGGTGATCTAAAGTGGTAGATAAATTAGGAATATTAATATACTTAGATGAAGTGCTAGTAAAAAGTATAAATTCAATTCAAGGAAATTTTTATGGATATATTGATATAAGGACTAGAAAAAAAGCGTGGGATATTGGAATAAGTGCTAGAAGTCATAATCAAAATCAAAATACATTTTACTTAGAAGATAGAGAAAATAAAGATAAACGAGAGGGGTTTAAAGGATATAATAAATCAGATGCAAAGACAGAAACAAATATAAATTTATGTGATATTACACAGGAGCAACATGGTGGAACAAGATGTGAAGAAGAAGTAAAAGAAATTTATACTTCATATGTGTATCATATGGAATTTTGTAATAACTTAATAACGAATGGAAGATTAAAAGCGTATTGTAATGGTGAACAGTGTACAAGCGGAGATTATATTTTTTTGCAAGGAACATTAATAGAAAATAGTATCTTAAGTTATATTGAAGCAATATTATTAATTATAAATGCATATGGAGATGTTATATTAGATAGATTTATTCCTGATGAAGAATTATTGAAAACCAAGAATATAAAAATAATATTAGAAAAAATGAAAGTAGATATGGAGAATGATGGGATTATGGATTTGTTAGTTCAAAATAAAAAAGAGGAATATATATTACAAGTTAATACAAAATATTTTTTTAATAACGGTTGTTCTAAAAATATTAATGTTGGATGTGTAGTTAATATTGTTGGTAAGTTAGTTAAAAAAGTTACGAATGACGAACAAATAAGTCTTTTAAGAAAATTAGATCAAACAGATTTTTATGAAAGACTGTTAGAAAAAATAAGTTCTATATTTAATAATATTAATATTGGGATACAAATACCAATACTTCAAAAGGTAAGAATTGAAAATACTTTGCAAGTAATTCCAATAAGTATATTTATTTAAAGGGATACGCAAATTTATAGAAAAAAGAATTGAAAAATGATAAAATAGTTATAACAATACATAAATGAAGGGAAATACACCAATGAAAGAAAAAATAGGAGTATATTTTTGTATAGAAAAAAATAATGAAAAATATAGATTGAATTATGTAATAAAAGAGATAAATCAAAATAAAGTATTTATAAAAATTAAAAAAAATCTTAAAAATGATACAGCAGAAAAAAGAGTAGTAGAAGCATTAGAGTATCTTTTAAGCAATATTGTGGCATTAATAAAGCTAAATGAGATTGATGTGAATTCCAAAATAGAACTATTTACGAATAATAGAAGTGCACGTATGCTATTAGACAAAAAGGATAACATATCACAAGAAAGTATAAAGTTTTTTTTAGAAAAAATAAATTTAAATAAAGTAGTTGAGTATAAAAATATTGGAATGCTTTTAAAAAAAGAAAAACAAGTATCCATGAAAATATATAGAGAGTGTAAAAAAATAGTAAAAGAATATTATAAAGTATTAAAAAGAAATTCAACTTTAGAAAAGTTAGAAGAAAGCATAAAGACTACTAAAACATTAGTGTTTTTTGATTTTGAAATGAATTGTTTAGTAAACTTTAAAAGTGTAGAAATAGTAAGTGTTGGAGCCTGTAAAATTAATTTGGAAACAAATGAAGTTTCTAGATTTTATAGTTTAATTAAACCACAGGAAGTTAGTGAATTAACTGAAAAATGTATTGAAATAACAGGTCTAGATCAAGAGGAAATAGATATTTCTAAAGGATTTAATGAAGTTTTAGCAGAGTTTGGAGAATGGGTAAATGATAAGAGTGCTATATTTTTATTTTGGGGTGGAAATGATATTGCTGTCTTAAAAAATGATTTAAAAAGAAATGATAGTAAAAGCAAGGACGCTTTAATGATTCTTCAAAAAAATATAGATTTTCAAGAAGTTCTATGTAAGGATATTTTAAATAGAGAAGATATGTTATCCTTAAAAAATGGATTGATAGAAGCAAATTTAGAACTTGAGGGCTTGCAACACAATGCTGGTGATGATGCTTATAATTTGTTTAGAATATATAAAGAATTTGAAAAAAGATTGATGCATATTTAAGTTTGCATCAATCTTTTTTTATACAGTAAAAATAAGACCTATAATAATTCCTAAAATAGCACCACCTAAAACTTCAAATGGGGTATGGCCTAAAAGTTCTTTAAGCTTTATTTGTGGAAGAGCGAATTTTTTATTAGGATCTTGATTTTCAGATGAAACAATCAGGTTTAAAATTTTAGCATGTTGCCCAGCTGCACGACGAATTCCCATAGCATCATACATAACAATAAATGCCATAACAAGAGAAAGTGCAAAAATAGATGAATGAATACCATTTTTTCTAGCGATACCTACAGTTAAAGATACAATAAATGCAGAATGAGAACTTGGCATTCCTCCAGTTTCAAAAATTCTTTTAAAATTGATTTTTCTATCTATAATATAACCAATAGGTATTTTTAAAAATTGTGCAAACAACATAGCAAAAAGACTTAAAAATATTAAATTGTTTTCGAACATTATGTATTCCTCCAAATATGTCTAATAGTATTATTATAACTATTTTTTATGAAAAAAATATAAACAAAAGATAAACAAAAAAAATTGTTGGTTAGATAAGTTAAAACTAAAAATACTAATATATATTTTTTTTTAGGAAATAATACTAAAAAGAAACGATTTTATGGGAGGGAAAAGTTAAAATGCCAATACCAGTAATTACATCAATAATATCAGCAATTTCTATAATAACAGGGTCAGTCCTTGGTGGTTTATTTAGTTGGATTATTAATAATAAAATGCATGAACGAAAAAAAAAGGAAGAATGTAAATTGATTGAGGAAAATAGAGCATATGAGGAACGATTTAAAATAAAAGAAGTGTGTGCAAATGCGAATGTAATAAGATTAGATATCTGTACAGCTATTTATCAAAGCATAAGATTTATATTAGATCCAAACAAGGAGGGTATAAATTACATATTACCAATAAACAAAGGATATTCTTGTGCAGTTGCATCATTAAGTGACAAATATAACTTAAAAGAATTAAGTTATATTTATCAATTATATGGAATTATAGAAAAACTAAATAAAGATATAGAGAAAGAAAGTGAACAAAAGCAAATTGTTAGTGGGTTCTATTCTATATTAATAAAAATTTATGGTCAAAATGTAGAAAAAATATTAAAGGAGGATATAGATAAAGTTACATATAAAGAGTTATGTAGAAATGAATATATAAAGAAAGGGTATAGAGAAGTACTAAAGAGGTTAGATTATCTTTGTGCTGAAGAGAATATTTTAAAAGAAAAAATAGCAATAAAAAATAAGAGTATAGAAAGAGAAGCTATTAAACGAAGTGAAAAATAAGATATCTTTAATTAGATATCTTATTTTAATAATAATAATTTTATTTTATCAAGGGTAGCTTTATTTTTATCTAAATTACTAACATACTCAGATATATTATTATTTAAATAATTTATTCCTGAATCTGTAATGGAATAAATTTTTTTACTACGCTTATTAGAAGCCGTATCACCACTCCATTTAGAAATTACATATCCACAGTTTTCTAATTCATATAAACTTTCATAGATTGTACTAGATGAAACTGGAAATGGTAGTGAAGATGCTTGGAAAGTTTCCTTAAATGTTGAAAGAACTTTATTTCCAAAAACAGTATTACCTTTAGAGAGTTCCTTTAAAATATATAACATATACATCATTTTAGCATTAATTACATTTCTAGGAACAATAGCACGAGTTCGCTCATTCATAAATTTAAACCTCCTAAAATATATTTTTACAAAATAATAGTATCACAGATTATAAATAAATCATATTATATATTAATTAAACTAATGAAAAGGAGTGATAAACTTATGTCAAAAAGAAGAGATTGTTGTTGCAACGGATGTTGTAACACATGTAATCATTACGGAA
Organism: Clostridium sp.; assembly: GCF_051650885.1. Lineage (GTDB taxonomy): Bacteria > Bacillota > Clostridia > Clostridiales > Clostridiaceae > Clostridium. The sequence continues at coordinate 35,928 of NZ_JBOFRG010000334.1, read as the reverse complement.
ATGGATGTTGTAATAGTGGGTTTAATAACTGTGGATATGGAAATTATGGATATGGGTATGGAGGATTCGGAAATAATCCTTTATTATGGCTATTATTATTAAATAATAACCAAAGATGTTTCTAAGAAAATATTTAGAATATAAGTGATTATAGAGATATTGATTCACAAATAAAATAAACTCAGTAGATTTATTTCTACTGAGTTTATTATTTAAATAATAAAAATATAGAGTATTCAATAATATAAAAGTTATGGGGGTAATATTTATGGATTATGAAATTTTCCTTAGATTGATTTTATCTGGAATAATACCTGGACTTATAGGATTAGAAAGAGATTATCGTCTAAAGGATGCTGGATTTAGGACTCACTTTTTAGTTGGTCTTGGAAGTGGACTCATTATGATTATTTCTATCTATGGCTTTACGGCACTAATAGGAGTGAATGGAATCAATGTAGATATAGGACGGATGGGTTCACAAATTGTATCGGGGATTGGCTTTATTGGAGCTGGAACTATTATTTTAAATAAAAATATTATAAAAGGGCTAACAACCTCAGCAAGTATATGGGTATCAGCAGCAATTGGGATGAGTATAGGTACAGGCCTCTTCAAAATAGGAATAAGTGCAATGATAATAGCAATTGTATGTTTAGAGATAGTTCATTTGTTCAATAATAATAGAGAATTTAGAATAATCAAGGTATGTATTTATTTCAAAGAAAATTTAGAAGAATCTATAAATAATGTAAATAAAATAATAACGGATATTGACTTTACATCGTGTTCGGTAGAGTATGGAATTAATGGGAAAATGTTAAGTATAGAATATAGAGTTTTTATAAATAAAAATGAATTACTGTGTTTAATAAAAAAAATTAATAATAGCAATTTAGATTTAATAGAAGTTAAGGTGGATGGAGGATAAGCAATGTATAGATATATTGATGAAATAAGTAAAATAGCACAAGGGATAATTGAAAAGTATGTAGAAAGTAAAAATATAGCCATAGACTGTACTCTTGGGAATGGATATGACACTGATTTTTTAGTGAAACATTTTAAAAAAGTATATTCCTTTGATATTCAAGAAGAAGCCTGTGAAAAATATAGAAGTAAGAAAGAGAATAATGTTCTTATAATAAATGAATCTCATCATAAATTAAAAGAATTTATAAAAGAAAAGGATATAAATTGTATAATGTACAATTTAGGATTTTTACCTGGAAGCGGTAAAAAAGAAATAACAACTAGAGTAGAGACAACAATAGAAAGTATTAAACAAGGATTAGATATGCTTAGTAAAAATGGAATAATGACAATATGCGTATATATAGGGCATGATGAAGGGAAAGTTGAAGAGTCTTGCATAAATGAACTATTGGAAAGTTTACCAAAAGAAAAATTTGCAGTATTAGAACAAAGGTATATTAACAGAAGTAGCATTGCACCGAGACTTTTTATTATAGAAAAAAATTCTTAAGTGCTAAATTCTAGAGAGATATTAAAATGAAATTTTAATTGCATTAACATTTATGAAATGTTAAAATTAGTTTGCTTAATTAAATAAAAAGAGTAGGTATATTATGAAAGAATTTAAAGATATTGATTTAAACGATAATAAAGATTTAATGAAATTAATTCAAATTAGATTTTCTAAACTTAGTAAAGGACAAAAGTTAATCGCAGAATATATATTAAATAATTATGATAAAGCTGCCTTTATGACAGCTGCAAAACTTGGTGTTTCTGTTGGTGTATCAGAATCCACAGTAGTAAGATTTGCAAATGAATTGGGCTTTTCAGGATATCCAAAGCTTCAAAAAGCATTACAAGAATTGATAAAAAATAAACTTACAACTGTTCAAAGATTAGAGTTGTCTAATGATTATATTTCAGATGAGGATGCCTTAAAAGGTGTTTTAAAATCAGATATGGAAAATATTAGACTGACACTTGAAAAAATTGATCCTAAAATATTCGAGCAAGTAGTAGATGAGATATTTGAAGCTAAGAATATATATATAATAGGACTTAGAAGTTCTACAGCAGTTGCAGAATTTTTAGGGTTCTACTTAAATATTATTTTACAAAATGTTAGAACAGTAAGCTATGGTATATCTGATATATTTGAGCAAATAATAAATGTTAAAGAAGGAGATTTGGTTATAGGGATAGGGTTTCCAAGATATGCATCTAAGACTATTGATGCATTAGATTTTTCTAAGTCAAGGGGAGCAAGAGTTGTTGCAATTACAGATAGCTTAAACTCGCCATTGTCATCAAAGGCGGATGTTTCATTAATAGCACAAAGTAATATGGCTTCATTTGTAGACTCTTTAGTAGCACCACTTTCATTGATAAATGCACTTATTATAGCTGTAGGGATGAGAGAAAAGGAAAGCATTGCAAATATATTCGGTTCGCTTGAAAGAATTTGGGAAGACTATAAAATATATCAAATAAATAATAAAACAATTTCTGATTTAGAAAAATAATTATAAGGCTAAAAGGAAAATTTTCTTTTAGCTTTTTTGGAGTAAAAATGGAATTTTTTTTAGTGAATTCAATTATAAGTAGAACTTTAGATATAGTTATTGTACAAAAAAATAAAAGCTTAGTTCAAAAATCGGTAGAGATAGGTGAATTTAAGAGGAGTTTTGAAAAATTATCAATTTCAAAAATAATTTTTAGAAATAAAATTACATATAACTACTTAAGGTTAATGTCAATTAATCTTGAATTTGAATTTTTAATTTTAGAAGAGGAGTTTAACATAGATGAATTGAAAGGGATGGATTCATTATATATGATAACTTTTATAAATATTTTAGCAGAACATAAAAAACTTGAATTTAAGAAAAATAAAAATTTAGAAGTTTGTTTCAAAGAAAATAATATTTTATTTACAGGTAAATTAAAGGATCTGCAGAGATATAAGGCAATTAAAATAGTTGAAGAACTTGGTGGAAATGTTTTAAGAAATTTTTCGGAGAAAGTAAATATTTTAATTTGTGGAAAATTTAAATGTGATAGAGCATCTACTAAGTATATAAAAACAATGAAATTAATAAATGAAGGAAAAAAAGTACTAATTTTAAAGGAAGAGGAATTTTTAAAATTAGAAACAATGATAGGGAGTGAAATTTTTGAAAAAAGTAATAGTTATAGGAGCAGGACCAGCTGGAATAATGGCAGCTGTGAAAGCAAGTGAAAAAAATGAAGTTATTTTAATCGAAGGAAATGATAGAATAGGAAAAAAACTTTTTATAACGGGAAAAGGAAGATGTAATGTAACAAATAATAAGGATATCTCAGAATTCTTTGACTTTATTCCAGGTAATCCATATTTTTTATATAGTTCATTATATAGTTTTACTAATTTAGATACTATGGAGTTTTTTGAAAGTAGAGGAATAAAATTAAAAGGAGAGCGTGGTGGACGTGTTTTTCCAAATTCAGATAAATCCTCAGATATAATAAAAGGCCTAAATATAGCATTAAAAGAAAGTAATGTAAAAGTGTTGCTAAATAGTAAGGTAACTAAATTATTTAAAGATAAAGAAAAGAACTTGATAACATCCATTGAGATAAATAATGAAAAAAAATTAAATGCAGACTATTTCATAATTGCAACAGGAGGTGCTTCATATCCATTAACAGGATCAAGAGGAGAAGGTCAGGATATGAGTAAAAGTGTTGGACATAAGATAGTAGAGTTAAAGCCTTCATTAGTACCTATTGAATTAGAAGCGGGATTTTTAAGAGAAGTAATGGGATTATCATTAAGAAATGTAGAAGTGAAGATTTTAGAAAATTCTAAAAAGGTTTATTCAGAATTTGGAGAAATTAAATTTACATACTTTGGAGTTTCGGGACCACTTGCATTAAAGGGAAGTAGATTTATAAAAAATAAAAATAATGAATATGAGTTAATAATAGATTTGAAACCAGCTTTAGATTTAAAAGAATTAGATTTAAGAGTACAAAATGACTTTAAAAAACATCTAAATAAAGAATTTAAAAAATCATTAGATGGATTATTGCCACAAAAGCTAATTCCTATAATTGTAGAACTATCTAATATACAAGAAAATAAAAAAGTAAATGAAATTACAAAATTAGAAAGAAAAGAATTAGTTCATTTACTAAAAAATTTAAAATTCAAGGTGAAGGGTTTACGTCCAATTGCAGAAGCCATAGTAACAGCAGGGGGAGTATCTACTAAAGAAATAGATCCATCAACAATGAGGAGTAAGATTATTGAGAATTTGGCGTTTGCTGGAGAGGTGATGGATGTAGATGCTTTTACAGGTGGATATAATGTACAAATAGCACTTTCGACAGGATATATTGCAGGGAGTAATGTCTAAATAACTTGTTTAAAGGAAAATAAAGCTATATAATAAAATTGTAAAATGTAAAAAATGAAAGGTGGATTAATTTTGAGAATAGCAGTAGCGATAGATGGACCAGCGGGAGCAGGGAAAAGTACAATAGCTAAATTAGTAGCAAAAGAATTTGATTTAATGTATATAAATACAGGTGCAATGTATAGAGCAGTTGCATTAATGGCTGACAAAGAAAATTTCTCAGCAAATGATGTAGAAAAAATTTCTGAGATGATTATGAAAATGGAGATGCATTTTGAAAATGATGATTTATATTTAAATGGGGTTAATATTCAAGATGAATTAACAGTTCCACATATTAGTGCTATCGTATCAGCATATGCATCAATAAAAGAAGTGAGAATAGCGTTAGTTAGACTTCAACAAGAAATGTCTGAAAAATTCAATGTAATAATGGATGGAAGAGATATTGGAACAGTTGTATTAAAAAATTCAAAATTTAAGTTTTTCTTAACAGCAACTCCAGAAGAAAGAGCTGATAGAAGATATAAGGAATTAATGAATAGAGATATTGAATGCTCTTATGAGGAAATATTAAAAGATATCATAAGAAGAGATCATGAGGATAGTACTAGAGCAATTGATCCACTTAAAAAAGCGGATGATGCTATTGAAATAGATACAACAGGATTAAACATCGCAGAGGTTACAAGAGAAATTTGTAATAAAATAAAATTGAAAATTAATAAGTAGTTTTGGAGAAAAGAGAAATGAGAAAAATAATATTAGCTGAAAGTGCTGGATTTTGTTTTGGTGTAAAAAGAGCAGTTGATAAATCAATAGAAGTTCAAAAAGAATATGGAAAGAAAATATATACATTAGGACCATTAATTCATAATAATGATGTTGTTAGTTACTTAGGTGAACATAAGGTTTTTGCAGTAGAGCTTGAAAATCTAGATGAATTAAATGAAGGCGATACTATTATAATAAGATCTCATGGAGTGTCAGAAGAAGTGATTTTAGAACTTCAAAAGAGAAAATTAAATATTATAGATGCGACATGTCCATTTGTAACGAACATACAAAAGAAGGTTAGAAAATATTCTGAAAAAGGATATAACATTATTATATTGGGTGATGAAAAACATCCGGAAGTAGTTGGAATTAATGGATGGTGTGATAATAAAGCAATTATAACTAAAGATGGTGAATTTACAGATGAGCTTCCGAAGAAAGTTTGTGTAGTATCACAAACGACAGAAAAAGAAGCAAATTGGAAAAAAACTATATCAAACTTATCATTTGAAACAAAAGAATTATTAGCTTTTAATACAATTTGTTCTGCAACTGAAGTAAGACAAAAAAGTGTATTAGATTTATCAAATAAGGTTGATGCATTAATAGTTATTGGTGGAAAGAATAGTTCAAATACAACAAAGTTATACCAAATAGCAAAAGAAAATTGTGAAAATACTATTCATATAGAAAATGCTAAAGAATTAAAGGAAGACTTTATAAAAAATAAAGACCTGAAAGTTATTGGAATAACGGCAGGTGCATCAACACCTGATTGGATAATTGAAGAAGTTATTGATGTTATGAAATAAATTTAAAATAAATGAAGCAAATGAAAAAATGGCATTAGACCATAAGAATTACTAGGAGGTTGTAATTATGATAGATAATAACAGCACAAATAATGAACAGTTAGAACTTATGAATTCAATAGATAGAAAAATTACAGTAGGTGAAGAAATTACAGGGGAAGTATTATCAAAATCAAGAGAAGGAATAATAGTTTCATTAGTTGGATATCAAACTGATGGAATCATTCCATGTAGTGAATTCACACTAAAAGAAGAACCTGAAATATTTTTAGAGAAAATTAAAGTTGGAGATTCAATTACTTCAAAGGTTATTAAACTTGCAAATAAAGATAATTTAGTAGTACTTTCAAGATTAGAGTATGAAAAAGAAGAAGGTTTAGAAGAATTACAAGAATTCTATAAAAATAATGAGAAATTTGAATTGAAAATTTCAGAAATAAAAGAAAATGGAATCGTAGGATTTTATAAAGGGATTAGAGTATTTATTCCTGGATCACAAATAGATACAAAATTTATTAGTGATAAAAATGAGTTTTTAAATCAAAAAGTTGATGTTGAATTAATTGAATTAAAATTAGATAGACCATATAGAATAGTAGCTTCAAGAAGAAAACTTATTGAAGAGGAAAATAAAAAGAACAGAAGTGAAGTATGGGATAAGCTAGAGACTGGAATGATAGTTTCAGGAGAAGTGAAAAGATTCACTGATTTTGGAGCATTTGTAGAGATAAATGGAATTGATGGATTAATACATTTATCACAGATATCATGGAATCATGTGAAAAAGGCACAAGATTATTTAAAAATAGGTGATATTATTGATGTTAAAATCATAGATATGAATAAAGAAAGTGAAAAATTATCATTAAGCTTAAAGCAATTAACAGAAGAACCATGGGCAAATATAGAAGAAAAATATCCAGTAGATTCTGTTGTTCTTGGTAAAATTGTTAGAATTAGTGATTTTGGAGCATTTGTAGAATTAGAATCTGTAGTAGATGGATTAGTTCATATATCTAAAATAAGCCATAATAAGATTGATAATATAAAAGACGTTTTATCTATTGGTGAGGAAGTAAAGGCAAGAATTTTATCTGTAGATAGAGAGAGTAAAAGAATTGGATTAAGTATAAAAGATGTTTAAAATTAAGAGTGCTGTATCGTAAGATGCAGCCTCTTCTTTATAAAGGAGTAGGAATGATTAGTTTTGAAAAGTTTAAAGATAAAAATAAAGATATTTTAAAAAAAATAATTGAAAATAACTTACATTCATTAAACCAAAATTTCTTAGAAGTATATGAAAAAAGTAAAACTATAGATAAATATATTTTACGAAATAATTTATATTTATTTAAGTATGAAGATATCTACGTAGGATATTTATGGAGTGAAAAGATTGATTTGAATGAATATAGAATTATAGATATGTATGTAAAGTTAGATTATATTGAATTTTTCAAAATTAATCAATTAAGTAAATTAAAAGATAAGATGGTTATTTATGAAGGAATAGAAAATTATGAAAATAGTATTTTAACATCAATTAACATGTTCTATAAAGTGAAGTCTGTCAAATTATTAAAAAAAATCTTATGTAATTTTGAAGTTGCAGAAGATTCTAGAATAAAATTTGAAAAATTTAAAATTGGGAAAGATGAAGATCTTAGAGTAAATCTTCAAAATAAGATATTTCATAATATAAATAGAACCCCTATAAATAAAATGGATATTAAATTTGAACAAAATACAATAAATTACCTAGAAGAATTTTCAATTTTTGAGTATCTAGATGATATACCTATTGGATATGCACAAATAATAAAAAAAAATAATAAATATGTATTAGTTAATTTTGGGGTAATCAAGGATTTTAGAGGTTATGGTTTAGGCGAAAAGCTTTTGAAATACATGTGTAAAATAGCAAAAGAACATAAAATAAACAATATATATATATATGTAGATAACGATAATTACGTTGCATTAAATTTATATAGAAAAATGGGGTTTCTAGAAATTGCCAAAGTAGCAACGTGGATAAAAGATTGACAATAGACTATAAGTAATCTTTATACTTATAGTCTATTGTGTTATAATACAAAAGTAATTTATAAACATGGAGGAAAATTTTGATGAGTAAAGAAAATTTAAATAAAACATATTTTATAGCTACATATGGATGCCAAATGAACGAAGAAGATTCTGAGAAAATTTCAGGAATGTTAAAGAGAATAGGATATTCAAGAACAGAAGAAAGAGATACAGCAGACATAATCATATTTAACACTTGTTGTGTAAGAGAAAATGCTGAAAATAAAGTTTTTGGTAATTTAGGTGCTATAAAAAGATTAAAAGAGAAAAATCCAAATCTTATAATAGCTATTTGTGGTTGTATGATGCAACAACTTGGAATGGCAGATAAAGTATTAAAAACATTCCCATTTGTAGATATAATATTTGGAACTCATAATGCATATAAGTTCCCTGAATACTTAAGTAGAGTACAAACAGAAGGGGTTCAAATAAAAGAAATATTAGATAAAGAAACTGAAATAGTTGAGGGAATTCCAATAGATAGAGAAAGTTCAGTTAAAGCATTTGTAACAATAATGTATGGATGTAATAATTTCTGTACTTACTGTGTAGTACCATATGTACGTGGTAGAGAAAGAAGCAGAAAATCAGAAGATATAATAAAAGAAATTGAAGACTTAGTATCTAAAGGGTATAAAGAGGTAACAATTTTAGGACAAAATGTTAACTCATATGGAAAAGGACTTGAAGAAGATATTGATTTCGCCAAGTTACTTAGAAAAATTAATGAAGTTGATGGATTAGAGAGACTAAGATTTATGACATCACATCCAAAAGATTTAAATGAAGATGTTATTTATGCAATAAGAGATTGTGAAAAGATATGTGAACAAATTCACTTACCAGTACAAAGTGGATCAAATAGATTACTAAAAGTAATGAATAGACATTATGATAGAGAAAGATATTTATACTTAATAGATCTTATTAAAAAAGAAATTCCAGGTGCATCTATAACAACAGATATTATAGTAGGTTTCCCAGGTGAAACTGAAGAGGATTTTGCAGATACACTTGATTTAGTAGATAAAGTTAAGTATGATTCAGCATTTATGTTTATATATTCAAGAAGAAACAACACTCCAGCTGATAAAATGGAAAATCAAGTTCCAGATGATGTTAAACATGAAAGATTTAATAGATTAGTTCAATTAGTTAATAAAAATATAGCATTAAACAATAAACCTTACGAAGGAACAGTACAAGAAGTTTTAGTAGAAGGAATAAGCAAGAATGATGAAACAAAGTTAATGGGTAGAACTAGAAATGGTAAGTTAGTTAACTTTGATGGAGATAATGAATCAATCGGAAGCTTAGTTAATGTAGATATAAAAAGAGCGCAACCATTTTCATTAGTGGGAGTTCAAATAAAATAATTTTTAAGGATAGCAATTTTTGCTATCCTTGAATTTTAAAAGGAAGTATTAATTATGGTTAAGGATAATTTTATGAAGGACTTTTTAAAGAATATTAATGTTAAAGAAAGAGATTCGGCAAGAAAAATTGTAAATAATGAACTTATAGAAAAATGTGATTATAAAATATTAGAAGGTAGAAAAATATTATTTCAGGGAAAGATACTATCTTCAGATTTATATAGCTCATATAAGTCTGAGTTAATTATAGATATTTTAACTTCAAAAGTAGAAAAAACATCTTGTACATGTGAGAAGTTTATGAATAATAAAAAAGATGGTTATTGTTGTAGTCATATTATTTCTATGTATTTAAAAAAAATTGAAATTTTAAAAGAGGATATATTAATAAAAAAGATTTTATCAGATCAAAAGGATATTATGAAAATACTTTTTAAAAAAGAAGATAGAGAAAGTAAATTACTACAAACACTTATATCTGCTAGTGAAAAAAAGCTAGTATGTATTGATGTATATATAAATAAAAATGTATGGACAAAAAAAATAGGTTTTGAATTTAAAATTGGAGAAGTTGGAAATAGGAAGAGATACATAATAAAAGATATAAAAAGTTTTCTCTTAAATTATAATAATAGAATACCTATGGAATTTAGTAACGATTTTATATTTTCATTAAGAGATTATAACCTTGTAGAAGAGGCAGAGATGATTATAACTATGATGAACTCTATGCTTGAGCTTGAAGATAGTAATTATAATTTTAGAAAAAGACAAGATACATTTCTAAATAAAAAAGAAATGATAATTCCAGAGGGGTTATTAAAAACTTTTTTATTAGGATTAAAAAAATCAAAAATATTTTTAAATTCAGGCTTTTTTTCAAGGGAAATAGAAACTGAGATTTTAGAATGTGATATTGAAGTTCCAATTGAACTATATGAGATAGAAGAGAAAATAAAAATGAACTTTCCAAGAGAATTACCAGAAATTCTTGGAGGAAATAAAAATTTATTTTTATATGATACAACAATATATAGCCCATCTAAAAAACAAAGGGATATTTTAGTGCGATATATAGAAAATTTAGGAAATGAAAGTGAAGTTAGCTTTGATATTGAGAAGAAAGAAACTGTGTTTAAAGAATTGATACCATCACTTCAAGATATGACGAGTGTGCTTGTTTTAGATAATAATATTTCAGAACAATTAGTTTTTGAAAAACCTAAATTTAAATTTTATTTTAATAGAGACGAGTATATAAAGCTTATAATAAAAGTAGTGTATGGAGAATATGAGTTTAACATTTTTAGGGATATTAAAGAAAAATATATCTATAGAGATAAAAAATTAGAACAATTTGTGATTAACAAGGTTATAAATTTAAAGTTTGGAAATGTGAATAATGATTTATTTGTTTTTATTGGAAGTGAGGATAATGCATTTGAATTTTTCAATGAAAAAATAGATGAACTTCATGAAATAGGAGAAATTTATTATTCAGAAGATTTTAAAGGAAAATTAAATATTTCTAAAGGCGATTTTAATATTCAGGTCCAACGTGGCAGAGAAGAATATTTTGAATTTAAGTATGCTATAAAAAACATACCTGATGATGAATTTAAAAATATACTAATGAGTTTTAGAGAAAATAAAAAATATCATAAGTTAAATTCAGGAGAGTATATCGATTTAGAAGATATAAATTTAAAAGAACTACTAAAATTATTAGATAGTGTCTCTAATGAGTATACAGATGAGTCTATAAAATTTAATTTAAATAAAAGTGTATATATGTATGAAAAATTAAATAGCATTGTATCAAACTATGGTGGTAAAAGTGAGTTAGCTAAAACCAAAAAGAAAATTTTGGAAAATGAAGAGTTTAAACTACCATTAAATATAAGTGCAACATTAAGAGCATATCAAGTGGAAGGATATAATTTCTTTAAACGATTAAGTGGACTTGGGATGGGTGGAATATTAGGAGATGAAATGGGACTTGGAAAGACACTACAAGCTATTACATTCATCACTAGTGAAAAAGGAAAGAAAACTTTAATCGTTGCACCTACATCATTAGTATACAATTGGGAAGGAGAATTTTCGAAGTTTTCACCTAATATGAAGGTTCTTGTTAATACAGATTCTAAAGAAAAAAGAAAGAAAATGTTAGAAAATATAGATGAGTTTGATGTGGTAGTAACTTCATATAATTTACTTAAAAATGATATAGATGTATATAAAACATTAAAGTTTGATTTTATGATCTTAGATGAAGCACAATATATAAAGAATCCAGGTGCTAGAATTACTAGGGCATGTAAAGAAATAAAAGCTAATAGTAAATTTGCATTAACAGGAACACCTATTGAAAATAGCCTTTTAGAATTATGGTCAATATTTGATTTCATAATGGAGGGATATTTGTTTGACAAGAAAACATTTAATTCTAAATATAATAGAAATCTGTCTGAAGAAGAGGTTTTGATTAAAGATTTGAAAAAATTAACGACACCATTTATATTAAGAAGGTTAAAGAGAGATGTTTTAGATGAATTGCCAGAAAAAATAGAAAAAATTGTTTATGTAGATATGACAAAAGAACAAAAAAAGGTTTATAGTGCATATATTAAATATATTAATGAACTAATAGATAAAAAGGTTTCATTAAATGAATTTAAAAAAGAAAGCATTGAAATTTTAGCATATATAACTAAGTTAAGGCAAATAGCATTGCATCCAACGTTAGTTACAGACAATTTTTTAGGAAGTAGTGGAAAGATAAATGCGTTAAAGGAAATTGTAACTGATACAGTACAAGAAGGGCATAAAATTCTTATATTTTCACAATTTACAAGTGCACTTAAGATAGTAGAGGAAGCTTTAAAGAAAAATGAAATTACATCTTATTATATTGACGGGAGTGTTAAAGGTGAAAAAAGAGTAGATTTAGTAAACAGATTCAATGAAGATGATACAAATGTATTTTTAATTTCGTTAAAAGCTGGTGGAACAGGATTGAATTTAACTAGTGCAGATGTGGTTGTTCATTTAGATCCATGGTGGAATCCAGCGGTAGAGAGTCAAGCAACTGATAGAGCACATAGAATAGGTCAAAAAAATGCAGTAGAAGTTATTAAGCTTATAGCTAAGGGAACTATCGAGGAAAAAATAATTAGCCTACAAGAAAAGAAAAAAGAAATTACAAATGCAATATTAGATGGTAATGAAGAGAATAATAATGTCTTTAACAAATTAACGGCAGAAGAGATTTTATCATTGTTAAAAGAAAAGTTTTAAAAAAAGGCCGATGGAAATATGTTTATTTCCACTGGCCTTTTAATTATTCAGTAACTTTATCAACGTGGATATCCATTTGAGGATATGGAATTGAAATACCCTCTTCATCAAATCTAAGCTTTGATTCTTCTAATAGGTCAAAATAGATTGTCCAATAATCTTCGTTTTTTCCCCAAGCACGAACCACAAAATTAAGAGAACTTGCTGCTTGCTCAGATAATGCGATAAATGGTTCCGGTTCTTTAAGAATTAAGGGATGTTTCATTACTAGTTCATGAAGAATATTTTTTACTTTTAAAATATCATCATTATAACCAACACCAAAAACTAAATCTACTCTTCTTAAATCTTTAGAAGAATAGTTTATAATAGTTCCATTAACTAAACTTCCATTAGGAATCATAATTTCCTTATTATCTGGTGATATGATATGTGTATAAAATATGCCTATTTGCTCAACAGTTCCACTCTTAGTAGATGCTTCAATTACATCTCCTACATTAAAAGGTCTTAAAAGAAGTATTATTACACCACCGGCAAAATTGGAAAGACTTCCTTGAAGGGCTAATCCAACTGCTAAACCAGCAGAAGCAATCACAGCTGCAAAGCTTGATGTCTGGACACCTAAATAAGATATAACACAAACAACAAGTAGGATCTTTAATGCAATATCAGCAAAAGCATGAAAGAAACTTGTTAAAGTAGGATCTATATTTTTTTTGTTAAACAAAATATTTAATTTTTTTAATCCTTTATTTATTAATTTCCATCCTATAAGCAGTATAACGATACTAATTAGAAGTTTCACACCACTAGTAACCGCCCAATGAATAAAGGAGTGAGTTAGTTTTTCAAAGTCAAAAGTTTTCATTAGTTAATCCTCCATTTTAAAATATATAACAATCTATTATACTTTAAAAGTAGAGGATTTAATACAATGTTCATTAAAAATTAACCAGATTAATTATTTTCTAATGATTCCTTTCCCAGAATCGGAAAAATCTATTAGTTGCTCTGGATAAGGTGACAATAAGCTTTGATTTAATATATATGTATCATTAAAACGTATAGCATATCCTTTTAGTGTATTAATAAGAATAGAGTAAGGGCAGTTTCCATGTTTATATTTATCTAAAAGTTCAAAAAAGAAGTCTTTTTCATTTGACCTGAGCATATTCGAAAAATGACTATATATATGAGTAAACACATTTATTATAGAAGTATAGCTAGGTGTTTTGCGAAGTAAATCTAATAATTTTGATTCATATAGTGAGAAAGTGGTATTAAAGTCAATAGAACCGTATCTAGCTAAAATCTGTCCCATTTCTTTGGATAGAGTTTGATTATAAGACATAAATAAAAATTTGTTTTTAGTATGAAATTGAATGATAGAATATATTTTATTTGTATCTTTTAAACTATAAAAATTAGCTAGAGTAAAAATTTTTATTAGGAACTGATTTCGGATTGAAAAGTTACTTAGTCGTCCTTCATCTTCGATTGGCAGAGTAGGGAAATAAGTTTTTATAGCACTACTATATAAACCACTAGATTTTCGTATAGCACAAGCCCCTTTAGTCTCATCAGAGTAAATATTAGCATCATGAAGAGCACAACTAGGAGACTTTGTTTTAAATATAAATCCATGGGGGTGTTTTGATTCTAAGTTAATACAACTTTCATTTGCAAATTCAGTCATTAAAGAAGTGTAGTTTTTTAGAGTTTTAGGTTCGATAAGTAATATTTTTTTATTTTTTTGAACCAAGCGAATTGGATTTCTTGGTGTATTTAGACCTATTCCTTCCTCGGGGCATACTTCAATTATATTAATGAATGGATTTAGTTTAGAGACTAGTTTGCTATTTGAAGACTCACCATTATATCTACAAGGGTGATTATTTAAGCACTTACTTATTATAATGTTAGGTTTTACCCAATTATTCATAGTTATACAACCTCCTATCTAATAATATAGTTTGTAATTAATCAGAAAAATATACTTTATAAATACAAAATTACAAGAGTTATAATGTGACGAAAAATATTGACAAAATAAGTAAAAAGAAATAAAATTTAAGAAAACTTAAAAATAGGAGGATGGAAAAATGAAAGCGATAGTAACGGTTATAGGGAAAGATAAAGTAGGTATAATTGCAGGAATTAGCAATGAATTAGCAACTCAAAATATAAATATTTTAGATGTTAACCAAACTATAATGGAATCTAATTTTACGATGATGATGATGGTTGAATTAAAAGATACAAATGGATTTGAAAAGGTGAAAGCATCACTTATTGAAACAGGTCGAAATTTAGGGGTAGATATTAAAATTCAACGTGAAGAAATTTTTAATTCAATGCATACAATTTAAAGGAGATATATATGAATAGTAAAAATATAATAGAAACAATAAAAATGATAGAAGAAGAAAGATTAGACATAAGAACTATTACAATGGGAATATCACTTTTAGATTGTATAGATAGTGATGGTGTGAAGGCAAGGCAAAGGATTTATGATAAAATAACAAGAAAAGCAGAAAACTTAGTAAAAGTAGGTAATGAAATAGAAAGTGAGTTTGGAATACCTATTGTAAATAAAAGAGTTTCTGTAACACCAATATCATTGATAGCAGGTGCAACTAATGATACTGATTATGTAGAGTTTGCAAAAACATTAGATAAGGCTGCAGATGAACTTGGAATAGACTTTTTAGGTGGGTTCTCAGCATTAGTGCATAAAGGATATACAAAAGGAGATAGAATTCTTATAAAGTCTATTCCAGAAGCACTAGCATGTACAAATAAGGTTTGCTCTTCAGTTAATATAGGATCAAGTAAATCGGGCTTAAATATGGATGCAATAAAAGAAATGGGAGAAATAATAAAAAGAACATCTGTTCTTACAAGTGAGAAAAAGGGGTTTGGATGTGCTAAGTTAGTTGTTTTCTCAAATGCAGTAGAAGATAATCCTTTTATGGCAGGAGCCTTTCATGGAGTAGGAGAAGAGGACTGTGTAATTAATGTAGGTGTATCAGGACCGGGTGTGGTACAAAGAGCACTAGAAAAAGTAAAAGGAGAATCTTTTGATGTAGTAGCTGAAACTATAAAGAAGACTTCATTTAAAATTACTAGAATGGGTCAACTTGTTGGAAATGAAGCATCCAAAAGACTAGATGTTCCTTTTGGGATAGTTGATTTATCTTTAGCACCAACACCTGCAATTGGAGATTCGGTAGCACATATTTTAGAAGAAATGGGACTTGAAGTAGTGGGAACACACGGAACAACAGCAGCATTAGCACTTTTAAATGATGCAGTTAAAAAAGGTGGTGTTATGGCTTGTGGTCATGTTGGAGGATTAAGTGGAGCATTTATTCCAGTTTCAGAGGATGCAGGAATGATAGATGCAGTACTTAAAGGATCTCTCAATTTAGAAAAACTTGAAGCAATGACAGCGATTTGTTCAGTTGGACTTGATATGATTGCTGTACCGGGGGATACTTCAGCGAGTACAATTGCAGCAATGATTGCAGATGAGGCGGCTATTGGAATGATAAATAATAAAACAACTGCTGTTAGAATTATACCAGCAGCTGGATGTAGTGTTGGAGAGATGATTGAGTTTGGAGGATTACTAGGACGCGCTCCGGTTATGCCAGTAAATAAATATTCATCAGAAATATTTATAAATAGAGGTGGACGTATACCGGCACCAATACATTCATTTAAAAATTAAGCTTTGGAAGAGGTAAAAGTAGAAAATAAATAGATAGAAGTTGTGTAAAAATTTAATAGTTATATAATGTATATATAGGAATCTACTTTGTAGAAATTATAGTTATCTAGATTTAAGGAATAATCATAAGATAAATTCCTATTAAAAATATTATAGATAGGAGTTGGAATTTTTGAAAAAATTTATATCATGGAATGTCAATGGGCTTAGAGCATGCGTAAAAAAGGGGTTTTTAGAATACTTTAATGAAGTTGATGCAGATATTTTTGCAGTACAAGAAACAAAGCTTCAAGAGGGACAGATTGATTTAGATCTACCAGGATATTTTCAGTATTGGAATTATGCAGTTAAAAAAGGGTATTCTGGGACAGCAGTATTTACAAAGGAAAAGCCTATTTCTGTAAAGAATGGTTTAGGAATAGAAGAGCATGATACTGAGGGTAGAGTAATTACTTTAGAATATGAAAAATATTTTTTTATTACTGTTTATACACCAAATGCTAAGGCTGAACTTGCAAGAATTGACTATAGAATGGTTTGGGAAGATGCATTTAGAGATTATTTAAAAGAATTAGAAAAAATTAAACCTGTAATTGTCTGTGGTGATTTAAATGTTGCACATAATGAAATTGATTTAAAAAACCCAAAGGCAAACGTTAAAAATGCAGGGTTTAGTATTCAAGAAAGAGATAAATTTAATGAATTTTTAAATGCAGGATTTATAGATACATTTAGATTTAAATATCCAGCTAAAGAGGGAGCATATTCTTGGTGGTCATATAGATTTAATGCTAGAAAAAATAATGCTGGATGGAGAATAGATTATTTTATTATTTCTAATAGTCTAAGAGATAATGTAGAAGATGCTAATATTCATTCGGAAATTTTAGGCTCAGATCATTGTCCGGTTGAATTGATATTTAAAAATATAGAATAAAAAGATAAAGCTATTTCCAAAAAGGAAATAGCTTTATCTATAATCTCTATATATACCTACAAGTTGACCAAGAATTAAACAATTATCTACTAGAATTGGATTCATTGTATCATTTTCAGGTTGAAGTCTAATATGATCTGATTCCATAAAAAATCTTTTAATGGTTGCTTCTTCATCAATAAGTGCAACAACAATATCACCGTTTGAAGCTATAGATTTTTTCTCTATAATAGCAAGATCCCCATCATGGATTCCAGCATTAATCATACTATTTCCTTTAACTTTTAATATAAACAAGTCATTATCATGTTTTACAAAGTTTAGAGGTAAAATAAAAGTATCTTCAATATTTTCAGAAGCTAGTATTGGTAAACCAGCTGTAATGTTTCCTATAATAGGAATCGAAATCATTTCAGGCTTTTCACTTGAAAACTCAAGAATTTCTAGTGCACGAGGTTTAGTTGGATCTCTTTTTATTAATCCTTTCTTTTCTAATCGTTTTAAATGCCCATGAACAGTTGAGGTAGATTTTAATCCTACAGCTTCACAGATTTCTCTAACTGATGGAGGATAGCCTTTATTTTCGGTATATGTTTTTAGAAATTCATATATTTGGCTTTGTTTTTCTTTTAAATTTACCATTTTACACCTCATATTAATTTATTTAATTAATTATAGCATATAGAAATAATCTAATCAAACTTATGTTCTTTAATAGATGAAGATGGATGAGCTATTGCGAGAAGAAGAAAAATTTGATATAATGAAAGTCTAATTTAAATTGAGGTAGGTGTTAATCATGACGAAAGCTTTTATAGTTGATGAATTTTGTGATTTTTTAGATCCTAACAAAATATGCGATAATTGCGGTGCATGCTTAAATTTAAGTAAAGCAGATTTACATGCAATAAAGATAGAAGAAATTTCAAAAAATATAGATGAAAATGAAATGATTGAATCAGAATTAGAGGAATCAACATTTAATGAAAATGAGATAGCTTTAGATTGGTCTGAACTTATAAATAAAGCTAAAAAAATAGATCCGAATATAACTAAGCAAGAAATAGAAGCTATGTTAAAGTCAACTAGTATTAAGGTGGATGAGGGAATACATAAACCAAAGGTTAAACAAGAATATGATATAACAGAAATCCAAAATATTTTGAATGCAGATGACATAGTAGAAGAGGTAATTTACTTAGAAGATTTGGAATTTGAAGAAGGAAATTTAGAAGAGGATACAGAAGAAATTTTTCCGGGATTAAGAAGATTGAAAAAGAAAAAGTAGGTGTAGATACACTTGCTTTTTCTTTTTTTTATACATAAAACCGTAAATATAGAATATAGTTATATTAAATTATTATATTTTATGAGGTGGATTTTATGAAAAAATGTAAGAAGTGTAGAGGGGTAGAATTTGGAGCTGATGTAATTGAAATAAAAGTAAGTCCGGCAAAGGTGATTGATGGAGATATTATAGAAATTTATAAAGAGCCAATTACAAAAACAGAGTTAAAATACAAGTATTGCTTTACGTGTAATTCTGAGGTAACAGAAGATGATATAGTAGAATTTGTTGAATGCGAAATTTGTGGAGCTGAAACAGAAAATATAGATGAGTGTATTTGTGAAAAATGTATAGATAAAGCTGAAGAATTAAAAGTATTGAGTAAAGAAGAATTGATACTTAAGTATCTAAAAAAAGATATTTAAAAAATAAAATACTTAGACTATGAATAAAAGAATTTTTTAAGCAAAAACTAACTTCAAATCTATTATGAAGGAGTTTTGTAAAATGATGAAATTAAAAAATAATTTAGGTATTATTATGGTGATTTTTTTAATGATAGGAGCACTTGTTGGATGTAATGATGTAAATAAAGGTATTAGTGATTCGGAAAATCAAATAAAAGGAATAGGAGATTCATCGAATGCTAAAATGAATAATTTACAAGATTTTACAAGTGAAGATGCAAATATTAATGCGGAATATGTTATAAATTCGCTAAATGCAAAAGGTTTTAATGCTAAAAAGATAACTGCAACACCAAAACCTTATGATAAACTTTTCTCAGTACCACAAGAATTGGTTCAGTTAAACGGAGGATATATATCGATATATCAATATGGGATAAAAGAAAAACAAAGAATGCAGAATGATTATAATACTATAAATGAAAAAGGATATATTGTAAATCAAAATGCTGATAATTGGACTTTGAATTTTCATTTATTCCAAAAGGGGAGAGTTTTTGTTGTTTATGATGGAAGTGATATCAATATTTTAGAGGCGTTAAATCAAATTTTAGGAAATCAGGCACAATAAAAGCAAGGATTTATTCCTTGCTTTTTATATTACCAAGAGGATTGCTCTTAACAGCTTTTCTTAATGTATCGTCATCTACATGTGTATATATCTGTGTAGTTGAAATACTTTCATGACCAAGTATATTTTGAAGAGCACGAATATCAACTTCACCATATTTATACATTAATGTTGCAGCGGTATGTCTTAGTTTATGAGGTGTATATTTTTGATCATTAAAACCAGCAGATTTAGTAGCGTTCTTAACCATTATCTCAACTGTTCGTTTATTGATTCGTTTATGCCTATTAGATAAGAAAAGATAATCTTTTTCAATTGAGTTGCATTTAGATGAATCACGTATTTTTAAGTACTCATTTAATGCATCTAAACAGGCATCATTTAAATAAACTGTTCGCTCTTTATCACCCTTACCTATGATTGTTAATGTATCGCCTTTGATTGTATCTAAACGAATATTACAAAGTTCAGACAAACGCATTCCACAATTAAGGAAAAAGGTTATGATACAAAAATCTCGCTTATAGTTTATGTGATTTTTATCAAGTGAATTTAATAATGTTATGCTTTGATCCAAATCTAGATAAACGGGATGACGTTTATTTATTTTAGGAGATTCCAATTCCAAAGTTGGATTTTCTTCAATAAGTTTTGCTTTATTTTGTAAATACTTGAAAAAAGATTTTAAAGTTGCAACTTTTCTTGCACGAGCATAGGAGCTATTATTTCTATATCGTTCTAAAAAACTCATAAAAGCGTACAGTTCAGAAAGTTTTACTTTTTTAACAAAATCTGAATTGATATCATTAATTGGAATTGAAGAAAACTCTACATCAGAAATTTCCTCGCGATAAATTTTTAAAAATCTAAAAAACATAGTTAAATCTATTTTATATGCATCTATAGTGTTGATAGATTTACCTTTAATTGTCTCTAAGTAAGTTAAAAAATCTATTATAATAGATGGAAGCTCATCCTTTTTCTTTAAGTCAGTAAAATCATAAATCAAAATAAAAACTCCTTAAGTAATATATGTATATAATATATCTTATTTTATCATATTTTTCACTGGAATGGTATAGACCATAAAGTTATTGACTTTAACTGACTTTTAAAATGAGAAAAAATAACTAAAAAGTAATAGATGTACCAAAACCTATTTTAAAGAAAAATTACATTCAAAAAGTTTTTGAATGTAGAAAAAATAATTAGAGGGATAATGAAATTTTAAAATAACAACAAAATTGATGCTTTAATTATAACAAATAAATCCTATAGCCACATATTATTTCGCTAAATAACAATTTAGCGAAATAATATAGAGGATTATAAAGGAAAAGTAGTTTATATTTGAAAAGTATCTCCAAAATCATATCTTTTATTGCTTAAAATTTGAATCAGATCCTCTTTTAATTCGCTGTGAGTTAAATCCTTTGCAGTTTTGACGTTTAAATTAACTAATGCTCTAAATACTTTTTCCCCAGTTCCTTTTATTATCATAATTTTTTTATCTTCAGATTCAATTATTGTAGGTGTATAGTTTTCTTCATTAACCCAGATTTTTAATTTTGGAGCTGGAATGTTGAAATTAAGCCATTTATCTGTGATTTGGTTATATAAAAATGCTATTTTATCGATGTCAGAACATATGTTCGATTGAGTGATATCTGTGATTGATTCTAATTCTTCAAGTGAAAAAACAACTCCGTTTGGAGGTTGGATATTTTCATTTTGTTTTTTGATGTATGAAAGTAAAAGAAGGTCAAACACACTCTCGATGGAAATAGTTTTTGAAATTGAGACATTTTTAATTAAATCAACTATTTCATTTAGATTAAAGTTGTTGATTCTTTTTAATGTTGTAGTTCCATTGCTTTTGATTATATAATTTTTATAATAATCAGAATTAGTGCATAAAAAAAAGGTTGAAACAAATAAATGTTCTAAATTACTAGTACTTTGTCTCGCTTGATTTTCATTATTTAATAAAATAACCGGTAGCCAAGTCTCCTTTTCAGTGTTTAATGTTCTGTAAAAAAACTTAATTGCTTTCGAATAAACTTCTAAAGAACTATTATTTTTCAAGTGTTCTGTTAATAAATCTAAATAATCGTATTTTTGCATAAAATTATTAGATTTTAGCAATGTAAGATTTTCTTTTTTATTTGATGAGCTTAAATAGATAAATTCATTAAATCTAAGGGGGTCATGTTTTAAAAATGAACTTGAATATTTCCTTAAGTTGTTTTGAGTTAATGCTCCATATTTAATATCACTCCATTTATTAGTACTCATATAAGATTCAACTACATTTAATTTTTTACGTAATGTGGATAGGGTCTTCCTGTAAGTTTTATAATCCATAGATAACATTTTGGCTGTTCGCTTTCCCAAAGCATTATTTTTTTTATTAGATGCATTTGTAGATTTTAACCATTTTGCTAAATTGCTTGGAGATTCTGAGTCTATATCGTGAATAAGTTGATTTTGAAATAAGGTAGCAACTGTATTTTCAACCTCAGTATAAAAAAATTCATATAAGTCATCGTATCTTCCGTACTTCGGGATAAACTTCACATATAATTTAAATTCTTCAGGATAGTTATCTGCAAGTTGATTAATGATATATCTGAAGGCAACTTTGTTTTTAAGGCCTTTTCTATCTCTAAGATAAGAGATTAATTTAAAGAAATAATCTTTATCTTCTTCTAATGCAGCAACTGCAAATTCTATATTTATAGATGATTTATTGTATGTGACACTTAATAAATGATTATAAAAAAATAAGGTTTGATATTTTTCGTTATCAAATAAAAAATCCCCTTCAATTGTATAATCAAATTCATCTAATTTTGGGTCAAATCCATTTAAATAATCACCATCATCGTTTAAAAAAGTTTTAACTTTATTTAAAAATTTCAAATTAATCCTCCTTTTTGTAAAGTCACTGTTAGCCTTCAGCTAACAGTGACTTTAAACAAGACGTTATTTCAAGAATGCTTTACGTCTTTTTAAATTTTACGAGATGTAAATTTAAAATACAATGCACAGACATCTCTATATTATATATACATATTCTAAATATAAAGAAAATATTCTACGAAAAAAAAGAAACAGAAAATTAATTCTGTTTCTTTTAAATTTCTTTTATGAATTGTATTAAATCAGATTTTATATATTCTGATTTAGAACTTCCTTTTTTATAAATCCTAATTTGTTTGTAACTACACCCTTCTAAAGAAAGATCTAAAATTTCAATTTTTTCTGCTTCAATAATACGGTGTTCTCTAACACCTTTTAATGCTATTTTAATTTTCAAAAGTAACCCCTCCTAAATTTTATTTTTCTTCCAATCTTCAATTTCTTTAGCTAGATTGAGTAAAAATTCTTGTCTTTCATATTTTTCAAGTATTTCAAATTCTAATGTTTCTTTAGTTTGAACTAATTCCTCAAGCTTAGAATAGTTAGTTGAATTAGACTCTATATCTAGTTCGATGCTTTCAAGTTTTTCTTCAAGCTTAGAAATTATTGAATCTATTTCTTCAAATTCTTTTTTTTCATTAAATGAAAACTTAGGCGCCTTAGATGAAGATTTTAATTTTTCCTTTTTAGGAGATGAAGTTGTAGTTCCGATAGGTTTTTCTTCAATTTCAAGTTTTTTATTTATTAGATAATCACTATGATTACCATGGTAAATTTCAATATTTCCTTTTCCATCAAAATAAAATATTTTATTACAAATTCTATCTAGAAAATATCTATCATGGGATACAACTATAATGACACCATTATATTCATCTATAAAATTTTCAAGAATTTTTAATGTTTCAATATCTAAATCATTTGTAGGTTCATCTAATATTAAAAAGTTTGGATTCTCCATAAGGACACGTAATAGCTGAAGCCTTCTTTTTTCTCCACCAGACAGTTTTTCTATTTTGCTATATTGAAGTGTTGAATCAAATAAAAATCGTTCACTTAAAGTGGAAGCAGAAATCTTAGAGCCATCACTAGTAGGAATATATTCTCCACCTTCTTTTACAAAATCGATAACTCTCATATTTAAATCAAGTTCTTTCCCTTCTTGAGAAAAAGTTCCGATTTTTACTGTATCACCAACAGTAATTTTCCCAGCATCTATATTAGAAGAATCTTCTAATAGTGAAAGAAATGTACTCTTCCCTACTCCATTATCTCCGATAATTCCAATTCGATCTTCTTTAGTGAAGATATACGAAAAATTTTCTATTAAAATTTTATCATCAAAAGATTTAGAAATATTTTCTATTTCAATTATTTTTTTACCTAGTCTACTTCCAATATAATTAATTTCTATATCGGTATTTACTTCTGTATACTCTTTAGAAACAAGATCTTCAAATCTTTGGATTCTAGCTTTTTGTTTTGTTGTTCTAGCTTTAGCTCCTCGTTTAATCCATTTAAGTTCAGTTCTAATTAAAGATTGTCTTTTTGTTTCAAGAGTTTTCTCCATTTCAAGACGTTCAATTTTTTTATCAAGATATTTTGTATAATTACCTTCATAAGAATAAAGAATTCCACGATCTAATTCAATAATTCTATTCGAAACTCTATCAAGGAAATATCTATCATGTGTAATCATTAAAAGTGCACCTTTACGCTTGTTTAAGTACTCTTCTAGCCATTCTATAGATTTAGAATCTAAGTGGTTTGTAGGCTCATCTAAAATCAATAAATCACATGGCTTTATAAGTGCTGCAGCAAGAAAAATTCTTTTTCTTTGACCACCTGATAGTTCGTTCATTTTTTGGGTATAATTAGTAATACCCAGTTTATTTAATATATTTTTAGCTTCAGTTTCTAAATCCCAAAGGTTTAAATTATCTATTTCGGTTTGAATAGATAATAACTTTGTATGATCAGTAGATATTCCAGTTTCTATATCTTTAACAAGAGTCTCGTAATCCATTAAAAGCTTAAACTCACGTGTATCACTTTTAAAAATTTGTTCTAAAACAGTTAAATTTTCTTCTATCTTTTCATTTTGACTTAAATATTCTATAGTAGTATTTTTTCCTACAATTCTTGATCCATCGAAAAATTCATCCAAGCCTGCAATTATTTTAAAAAAAGTAGATTTTCCAGCACCATTTATACCTATTAATCCAATTTTATCACCTTCATTAATTCCTAGAGAGACATCTTTTAAAAGGATTTTTTCACTATAGTTTTTATTTATATTTTCTAATGTTAATAAATTCATTATTTGCTCCTTTAGTTTAGTTTAGATATATTAATTCTAACAAATTTAGAGATAAAATTAAAGAAAAGTAGCTTAAAAACTACTTTTCTTTAATGCTGCCATTAAATAGCCATATCAATTTTTTTAAAAGCAATCCTTTTAGAAATAGTTTTATCAATTGGATTAATCTCAATAGCAAATATGTTAGGACAACTAAATTCACGCCACTTCTTCATATATTTTGCATTAGCACAAATAGAATAATGGAAGTCTTCTTCAAAATCATCAGTAAATTCTAAAAATTTCAAATTTGAACGTGTGTCTATGTATAACGAATCTTTATTTAAATTATTTACTACAGGATAAAAAAATCTCATAGGAACTTTATAATTATATAAACCTTTTAAAGGTGTTGATTCATAAAGAATTCTTTTTAAAATTCTATTATTCAATAATTCATCATCTTGTATAGAAATTTTAAAAATTGGTTCATCAAACCTATTTTTATCAATTTTAATTTTTACCATAAATATTCTTCCTTAAATATAAATTTGAAGATTAAGTGTTTTAAAGGATTATGTTTAAAACACTTAATCAAATTTTAAAGTTCGAAAAAATCATTTAAAATTACCGATGAAATTTCATCAGTATCCATAGTTTCAAACTTTGATTTACTAATCCACTCACTATTTACAATATTCTTTCCATGATTCATAAAATCTTTGATTTTTCCTGTAAATACTAATATGTTACCGATTTCGGCAATTGTGAATGTTTTATATTCCTCTAAATCAAAGATTAAAGTATTTAAATCTTCTTTAATAGAATTATTTATACATTTATCATTAGTTTCTTTTCCTTTCTTGAAACGACCAACTAACTGCCACTTTCCAGGATTCTTTTTTTTACCTTTTTGAACTAATAAAATGTTACCAAAATCATCTTTTAATAAGATATAACAACCATTAATATTTTCCATATCCAATTCCCCCTTATAAAACAATAAATGAATTCATTTTACTTAATTCGATAAAAAAATCTAAAATCCTTCTTTTTTAGAAAAATAATAAAACAAAAATAAATTATATTAAATTTTTGCTAGAATATACCCTCCTATTTCAGCACAGTTAAATATATTAGTAATAAAACTCGTATTGTTTGTATTAGAAATATGACTATTAAAAACTAAACTCCAATTGCCTTTTGGAAGTGAGATATTTACATATTCACGATTTGCATTATATATAACAATAACCTCTTTCCAATCATCTTTTATAGAGGTAGAAGTTATTTTAAAAGAGACTAAATTATTTGCCTTGAAGTCAACTCCATTTTTAAGAAAGGTAATATTCTTCCTTATAAGTTCACTTGTAGGAAGGCTAAATATGGGATGTTTTCTTTTAATATTTATGAGCTGTTTATAAATATTAAATATTTCAGTATATTTTTTTTTGCGATTCCATGTAATCTTATTTACAATATCAGAAGAGTTATAGCTATTTTCTATAATATTACCATTTAAATCTTTTTTTCTTCTAAGAAGTTCCTCACCACCTTGAATAAACGGAATTCCTTGAGAAGTAAAAATAATAGTGGCAGCTAATTTATTCATTAATAATCGAATACTTTCATCATCCTCTGAATTAGAAAGTAAAAGTTTATCAAATAATGTGTAATTATCATGTGATGAACAATAATTTATGGTCTGATATGGTTCATTGGCCCAAAAATGATTTGAGTAATTCACTTTATTTATATCTATTTCAGGATGATAGACAGATCCAACTACACCGAATTTGATAGTTTCTTCTAATCCATATGCCCCACTTACAAATCCTTGAGAGTTTCTATAAAAAACATGACCTTTAACGCCATCACGAATATCATCACTAAAAACAGCAATTTGATTTTTATCAAAAAATTTGACATTATCTTTTATCGCACGCTTTTCATAAGGGAGTGGAGTATCACCACCAGTCCACCCTTCTCCATAAATAATAATAGATTTATCTATTTTATTTAATTCTTCTCGAATCAATTTTATTGTGTCAACATCATGAAGTCCCATTAAATCAAATCTAAATCCATCAATATGGTATTCTTTAGCAAAATAAATAATAGAATCAATTATTAATCTACGTACCATTTTTCGTTCAGAACACAATTCATTGCCACAGCCAGATCCATTTGAAAAGCATCCATAAAAATCTTGTCTATAATAGTACTTAGGAACGATTTTATTTAAATTAGAATCATCACTTTTAAATGTATGATTATAAACAACGTCCATAATAACTCTAATTCCATTTTTATGAAAAGTTTGGATTAAAGTTTTAAACTCTCTTATTCTAGATTCACCATTTATTGGATCAATTGAATAGGAACCTTCTAGAGCATTATAATTTTGAGGATCATATCCCCAGTTATACTCATTTATCCCAAAATTACTTTCATCTACAGAGGAAAAATCGAATATTGGTAGCAAATGAACATGAGTAACCCCTAATTCTTTTAAATGAGCAAGACCTGTTTTTATACTTGTTCCTAAAAGAAATGTATTATCTTCACAAAATCCTAGATATTTCCCACGTATTTTTGGTGAAATTCCAGAAGCCTCATCAATAGTAAAATCTCGGATATGCATTTCGTATATGCTAGATGACTGAAAGGATATTAGCGGAGGTCTTTTATCTTCTTTAAAATTAGGAGGATTTAATCTAGTCATATCTACAACTTGGGAGCGTAGCCCATTTACAGAAACAGATTTAGCATAAGGATCTACCACTTCATATGATAGTTCTCCATTTAATACTAGAAAATTATAATAATGAAGATGAAGATCACCATTAATTTCAATTTGCCAAGCACCATTACTTAATGGTGTCATTTCAATTGTCTGACGCTCTTTATAGTTTAAATTTTTACCTTTTATACCATAAAGCAAAAGAAATACTTTGTTTGAGCAAGGTGCCCATAATGTAAAGGTAGTTTTTTCTCCTGAATAGATAGCGCCAAGTTCTCCAGGATAGTAATATTTATTTTCAAATTCGTAAATATTATCTCGAAATAATTGTATAGAATCTATATTATCTGTCATATTTTCACCTCTTATTCAACATAAGTGTTATAATAAATTATAGTTAATGATATAATTACTATATGAAAATAATAATATAGATATTACAGGAGAGGATTAATATTTTTACAGTAGCAGAAATTATTTATATGTTGAAAACTATTATTGAACAAAAAGATGAAGAGGATTATAAATTCAAATTTGAAATACAGAAGATTTTAAATTCATTAAGTTTTGAAAAATACTTAGAAATTATGGACTCATTAGAATTAGCAACAGAAAGTTTTGAAAAAACATTAGAATTAAATAGTTTAAATATGTTGCATTTAGAGATGGAAGATTATATATATTTAAATTTAAATACTTATTTGAAATAAAATCCAGAAATTTTTTATTTTTTCTGGATTTTATATATTTAGTTAGTGAATTAAAACTATTATTGTATTTGATAAAAAACTTCTTAGTTCGTTAATTTATCTAATTTTACAAAGAGTTTTTCATAATTTTCTGATGTTATATACATTTTAAAGTTTCTAGGTATTCTCCATTCTGTTGGGAAAAAATAGTCCTTAATGTTAATAACTTTTTTTCTTCTAATAAATACTATTTTATCAGTCCTATTTATTTTTATCTTTTCTATATCTTTAAATCGAATGTTCACTTTTTCAAAAAAATCATAATAAGTTCCAAGGGTAATTATTATTAATCGTCTATCAGTTTGAACTATTAAAGACCTATCTCCAAAATTAGTTAAAAATGCTCCAGGCATTGTTACAAGCATTGTAACTAAACTTCCTAGTAGTCCACCTGTACTTGGGCATCCTAAATATTTCGCTTCAACTCTCTCATCTACTTCTAAACTTTTATTTATTTCTTCATTTAATTCTTTTTTATTTTCATTTATTATTTCTTTTCTAATTTGCTTTGGCTTTTCTATAAATATATTTACAAACATTTCTCCAAGCTTTTCAAAATCTCTAACTTCGACCTCATTAAATTCTTCATATGGAATGTTATCTATATTAAACTCTTTATAACTCACTATAATATCCCTCCATTATATCTTTTATTTTTTTCTTTCCTCTTGAAATTCTTGTATATATAGTTCCTCGTTCAAGCTTTAATCTTTCACTTATATTATCAATATCTAAATCATCTATATATCTCATTGTAAAAATTTCTTTATCTGGACTTTTTAAATCTTGAATAGCTTTATAAAGATATGCTTTTTCTTCATCTTTTAATATTATCTCTTCAACTCTCTCTTTATTTTCTATCTCAACATTTTCAATACTTCCATAGTTTTCTTTAGACCTTAATATATCTATGGACTTAAACTTACATAATGAAATTATAAAATTTCTAAATTTCCCTTTTCTACTTTCAATTTTTCTTGCATTATACCAAATAATTAGAAGAACATCATTAAAACACTTATCTACTTCGCTTTCCATATTATTAGGCTTTAAAATAGACCATATAACTCCATAGCATAGCTTGCCATATATTTTTATGAAGCTATCTAAAGCGTCGTGCTTTTTTTCTTTTAAAGCGTCTATTAACTCTTCATCTCTCATTTTAACACCTCACCATTTTTCTATTTACCTTATATACGGATGGGACATAAATTTTCTTACACTTTATAAAAAAAGTGTTAAAAATATTTTTAAATATCTTTAACACTTAAATTTATACTAACCTTAGTATTCTACACTTTCCATACATAATCCTCTTCCAGGAACCTTAAAGCCACCTTCATCTCTAGACTTAGCTTCTAATATTTCTTCTAAGTCTGTAGCACTAATATTTCCTTTTCCAGCTTCAATTAATGTTCCGGTTAAGATTCTAACCATATTTAAAAGAAATCCATTTCCTAAATAAGTTATTTTTATAATTCCATTATCTTTTGAAACATTAATATCATAAATTGTTCTTACAGTAGTTTTATTGCTCTTTGCTTTTAAATTTGTAAAACTTCTATAGTCATGTGCTCCAATTAAAACCTTTGATGCTTCTTTTATTTTTTGAATATCTAATTTTTCTTCTACATGATAAGAAAATCTTCTATTAAAAACATCACAGTATGGATTATTATCTATTGTATATACATATTCTTTTTTCTGTACATTGAATCTTGCATGAAATCTATCACTACACTCATTTACTTCTTTTACAACTATATCTTCTGGTAAATACATTTTCAAATAAGCTTTTATTTCACTTACTGAAGCCTTTGCCTTGCATTTAAAATTTGCAACATAATTATTAGCATGCACCCCTGTATCAGTTCTTCCACAACCTATAACTTGTATTTCTTCATTCATCATTTTAGATAAAATTTTCTCAAATTTATCTTGAATAGTTACAGCTTCGTGCCCTTTTACATTTTGCTTTTGCCATCCTTTATATCTTGTTCCATCATATTGTATTATAAGCTTTATATTTCTCATTTAAATGTTCTCCTATCCTTTTATTTTATCCTAATACCTTTAAGCCTAAATCCAAAATATTTGCAAATAAAGATATATTGTTTTTTGTTGGTATAACATTATTTTCAATATCTAGAAGCTTTCCAAGTCCATAATTTGTGTATATGTGAACCTTATTTATATCTCCTAAAGATACTATTAAATCAGTTTCTCTTAATGTTATATCTCCATCTGGCATAACATAATAAAGTCTATCTCTTGAATCATATCTTAAAACAGTTGTATTTTTATCAGTTTTCACCTTAGCTGCTTTAGTTTTTATATCAAATTTCGTAGTTGTTGCTAAAGTATTATTTATAACGAAATATGGTACATTTCTTTTATAATCTACCTTTTCTCTAAACTCTTTTACTCTCTTTAAATTTGTCTTTAAATCTACTTTAACTTCTGTCTTTTCTAAATTTGAAAATCCAGCTTTTACATATTCAAGCTCTTTATCTAGCTTTATTTCCTTTTCTAAAACAACCATACACTCTTTATAAACTTCTTCAAAATCATTAAAGCTTAAAATATATTTTACGCCATTTAAAATATAATAAACCTTAAACTTAGCTCCCATTTCTCTGCTTTTATTAGAGTATATAGTTTCAACTAAAAACAATCCATTTAACTCTTCTGTATAATACATTAAATTTTCGACATCATTTTCTTTTAAGACTTCATAATTTTTACTATCAAAAAGCTTTTCCTCTCTAGGGTTGATTAAATAATTCCCTTTAAGAGAATCATCTTTAATAATACCTCTTCTTATTCCTGTTTTTATAGAAAGCTTTTTAAGCCCTATATAATCTCCACTTATATATAAATCTTCTTTCTTTAATATTTTCATTTGCATATCCTCATTCTTTTCTTAGTTTTCTTTAATATTATGTTTTCTATAAAGATTAAGTTTATTATATCATTAATTTAACTAATTCCCCTCTTCTTTTTCTCTTTTAAATAAAATATAATCCTCATTCATCCCTACAGCTTCCCAGCCTTCCGCACCTTGTTTATTACATTCATTTAAAATATTAGTCTTACTTTTTATAAACAATACCTCTACCTTATATTCATATTTTTTCATAGCCTACAACTCCTCCATAGATAAATTTATTTTTCAAACTTTTCTTTAACTACTTATTTCTATATTAATCTGTTTATTCCTTTTATTTTAACTAATATTTATATATTTTCACACAAATGGCTCTTCACCTTAATATTTTTCTCCATAAAAAAACATGCAATTTTTGCATGTTTTCTACTGCCAATTTTCTATTATTTTCTCTACATATTCCATATCTATGTTTTTTTCTAAAATTTCTTTTAATCTTTTGTATTCTTTTTCTTTTAAATCCTTATAAGAAGTTTTAAACTCTATTCCTATAAGCTCTTTTATCACTTCTCTTTTATCTAGTATTCCATGAAGATATGTTCCATATACATTATCTTTCTTAAGCCCCACTAATCTTTCTTCATCTTTTATCCAAGGATTTTCACGACTATAGCTTCTTCCGTTATGAATTTCATAGCCTTCTACTTTTATTTTTTCACTTGTTTTACTTTTTAGTCTTTTTGTTATTTTTTCTTTTTCAAATATTGTTTCCATTTTAAAGAAACCTAAGCCTTTTTCTTCTTTTGTTTTTCCTTCTATTTCAAAGGGGTCTTTTAAGCTTTCTCCAAGCATTTGAAAGCCTCCACAAATTCCAATTATCTTTTTGCCTTCTTTCTTATGTTTTTCTAAGATTTCTTTAAATCCTCTTTTCTTTAATGTTTTTAAATCTTCTATTGTATTTTTGCTTCCTGGAATTACTATTATATCTGCACAGTTTACCTCGTTTTTATTTTCTATATACCTTACACTTACGCCCTCTTCTGTATTTATATAATTTAAATCAGTAAAGTTTGACATATGAGGAAGCCTTATAACAGCTATGTCTATCCCTTTTCCCTTTTCTGTATTTATATTTTCAGTTTGTGAATCCTCTTCTTCTATATTAAACCTTTCATAAGGCATTACTCCAAGGACTTTAACCCCCACTTTTTCTTCAATTATTTTTTTACCTTCATTAAAAAATTCTGGATTCCCATGAAATTTATTTATTATTACTCCTTTTATAAGTTTTCTTTCTTCTTCTGGAATAATTAAAAGAGTCCCTATAACAGATGCAAACACTCCACCTTTTTCAATATCCGCAACTAAAATTACAGGTGTGTTTGTTTTTAATGCCATATGCATATTTGCTATGTCTGTTTCTCTTAAATTTAATTCAGCACATCCACCTGAACCTTCTAAAACTAACATATCATGATTTTTTTCTGCAATCTTAAAGGCTTCATAAGCTTTTTCTTTTAATAATGCATTTAAATCTTTATATTTATAAGCATTCATATTACATAAAACTTTTCCTCTAACTATAACTTGAGTTTGTCCTCCTGCTGGCTTCATAAGAATTGGATTCATATACTCTTTCGCTTCTATATTACAAGCTTCAGCTTGTACTGTTTGAGAACGTCCTATTTCATCGCCATCTTCTGTTATATATGAATTTAAAGATATATTAAGTGCCTTATATGGAGCTACATCTATACCTTTATCTTTAAAATATTTGCAAAAAGCTGTAGCTATTGTACTTTTACCCACTGATGATGATGTTCCAAGTATCATTATTCTTTTTTTATTTTTCATTTAAATATATTTCTTCTAATGCCTTAATAAGCTTTAGATTCTCCTCTCTCTTTCTAACTGCAATTCTAAAATATCCTTTTGTAAGTCCTATGTAGTTTTCACAACATCTAATTAAAACACCTTTTTCTAAAAGCTTTTCCTTTAGATCTTCTCTAGCTTTAAAAAATATAAAATTAACAGTTCCACTAAATATTTTTAAGTCTTTAAATTTTTCTAATCCATCTAATAAGTTTTTCTTTTCTTCCTTTAAGTTTTCTATACTTGCATTTATATAAGCTTCTCTTCTTAAAGAAACTTCCCCGGCTCTTGCTGCAATTCTATTGATATTCCACGCAATGCTTACTTTCTGAAGCTTTTTAAGATACTTCGGATTAGCCGTTATTCCATATCCAAGTCTTATCCCTGGGTATGCAAAAAATTTAGTTAATGATTTTACTATAATCAAATTTTTATATTGATCTATTTCATTTATAAATGAGTAGTCATTTTTATTCTCTACAAAATCTAAAAATGACTCATCTATAACTATTGTTGTTTCACATTCTAATGCTTTAGTTAAAATTTTTCTTATAAGACTTTTTTCAACAAGTTTTCCCGTTGGATTGTTTGGATTGCAAATAAAAATTATATCGATATCCTTCTTTATATTATCTATAAAGCTTTCTTTTAATATAAAGTCTTTATCCATTTCATAATGAATTACTTTACAGTCTACACTTTTTAATGCATCTTCATACTCACTAAAGGTTGGTTCAATATTCAAAGCTTTCTTAGGTTTTAATGCTCTAGAAATATTAAAGATTACTTCTGCTGCTCCATTTCCAAGAACTATGTTTTCTTTTTGTACTTTTTCATAAATACTAATTTCATTTTTCAATTTAAAATAAGTTATATCAGGATAATTTTCTATATTGTTAAGTTCAACTATCATCTCTTTTTTCACTAGATTGTTTATTCCTAATGGATTTATATTTGCTGAAAAGTCTACTAAATCATTTATATTAAATTTTCTTTTTATTTCCTCTATATTTCCACCATGATCCATCATCTTAAAATCACTCCTCTAAGTAATAAAGCTATTATAAGTCCTAAATAACTTACTACCAATAAAACGTTATTTACTTTATATAAGTCTTCTATTTCTATCTTTTTCTTTTTATCACCAATAGTTTGTTTTCTAACTAACTTTCCAAAGTAATAATTATCTCCTCCAAGTTCTACTCCAAGCATTCCCGAAATACTTGCTTCTGGGTGTGCACTGTTTGGGCTACTATGATTATATCTATCTCTCTTATAAATTTTATATGCATTTTTATAATCATAACCTAATAAAAATGCGCCAATTATTATAAGGTATCCTGTTATTCTAGCTGGTATAAAATTAAATACATCATCTAATTTAGCTGAAAAGAATCCAAAATCTTTATACTTATCATTCTTATATCCAAACATTGAATCACATGTATTTACTGCCTTATAAAGAATTCCAAATGGAGCACCTCCAATCCCTATAAAAATTAAAGGTGCTATAATCCCATCTGACATATTTTCTGAAACAGTTTCTATTACAGCCCTTACTATGCCTTCTTCATTTAAAGTATTAGTATCACGCCCTACTATATATGAAAGTTTTTGCCTAGCTTTTTCAATATTTCCACACTTTAATTCTTTTATCACTTTTAGCCCTTCAATAGCTAGTCCTTTACTTGCTATACAAAAATAAATAATAATTCCCTGAACAAGTATGCCTAAATAAACATTTATTTTTCTAGATAGATATACTATAAAAAAGCTTAGAAAAAAGCTTATCAAAATAATAAAAAGCAACGTAAAAAATCCCGCTATCTTTAAAGCTTTTCTAAATATTTTTCTAAATAACTTTTCTAAAGCTATTCCTAAACTTCCTATAAATCTAACTGGATGGTATGGATTTTCAGGGTCGCCTATGATTTGGTCTAAAATAAAACCTAGTAACAATGAACTCATACACTAAAACTCCTCTTCAATTTTCAATCTTAATGGATCTATATTTTCTACTATTATTTTATAACCTCCACCACATTTAGGTTGAAGATTATAAAAATAATCATCACTATCTGAAAACAACTCTAATAATGTTCCAATAACACCACCATGACACACTATAACACCACTTTCATTTATATTTTCTAAAGCCTTTTTCAATCCTTTTTCAATTCTTTTATAAAACTCATCTTTAGATTCACCCTTTGGTATTTTAAAGCTTTTCGTAGTATCTGTTATCCAAGCTATGTATTCTTTATCTTCTTTTAATTCTTCATAAGTCTTTCCTTCAAAAACACCAAAGTTATATTCTTTTAATTCTTCTATTACTTCAAACCTCTTTTCTTTAAATAAAATATTAAAGGTTTCATTTGTTCTTTTCATTCCTGTTGTAAAATATTTTTCTACATCTTTTAAATTTAAAGTCTTTTCTTCAATCTCTCTTTTCCCATTAAAGCTTAATTCTATATCTGTGTGCCCTAAATAACGTTTTTCTTCGTTATATTTTGTTTTTCCATGCCTTATTAAATATAAAACCTTTTTCACTTACTTTAACCTTTTCTCTAAAGAAAAAAATACTCGATACACTTCATCACTTTCTTTTATAAGTCTTTGAATTGTTTTCCCTGTTTCTTCTCTCCAGAATCTTTCTTCTTTTTTTATAGGAACTATTCCTTCTGAAATTTGGTCTACTATTATTATTTTGTCTTTAAGTTTA